>NZ_JBIMPP010000081.1:0-32020 GCF_043906805.1 Actinomadura sp. SCN-SB
AGCCCCTGGGCGAGTCGGAGCGATGCAGCGATCGCCGCAGGCGCGACAAGCGACGAGCCGCCAGGCGAGGAGCGCAGCTTGCGCTTGCAATAAAAAACAGCGCCCACAACGATTGTGCATCCACTGATCCTCGATGCTGCCGTCAAATGGGATGTAGCGCGACAATCTCCTCCGTTCGCATCTATCGCACATACCGGATCGGCTTCCGTCCTCCCGTGCGTCCGGCGACCCCTGGACAGCTCGTGGCATGGCGTGCCGTGCCGGTGACTGGAGGGGTTCGTGAAAAGGCTCCTACTCGTCGCGGTGGCCGCGGCCGTGGGGATCGGTGGTACGGGTGCCGCCGTGTCCGCGGAGGTGGCGCCGGCGACGGCCAAGCCGAAGATCGTGTGGGGTGCGTGTCCCACCGATGTGACCGGTGGTCAGTACCTGGAGAACGCGGAGTGCGGCCAGGTGGAGGTGCCGCTGGATTACGGTAAGCCGGGCGGACGCAAGATCTCGCTGGCGGTTTCCCGGGTGAAGGCCACCGACACGGCCAACTACCAGGGGGTTCTGATCGGGAACCCGGGCGGGCCGGGGGCGAGCGGCTTGTACCTGTCCGGTGGGCTGGCCTCGTGGCTGCCGCCGGAGGTCGCGGCCCGGTACGACGTCATCGGCTTCGATCCGCGTGGCGTGGAGTCGAGCAAGCCCGCCGTCAGCTGCGTTCCGGACTACAACGACCCGACGCGGCCGGACTATGTTCCCGCGAACGCGCGTGAAGAGGCGGCCTGGCTGGCCCGTTCGAAGCAGTACGCGGACGCGTGCGCGAAGAAGTACGGGTGGATGTTGCCGCACATGCGCACCACCAACTCGGCCAGGGACCTCGACTCGATCCGCAAGGCTTTGGGTGTCCCGCAGATCAGTTACTACGGCTTCTCCTACGGCACCTACCTTGGGGCCACCTACGCCTCGATGTTCCCCAAGAACGTCAAGCGGATGGTGTGGGACGGCAATGTCGACTCCCGCAACGTCTGGTATGAGGGGCAGCTTCGCCAGAACGAGGCGTTCGAGCGCAACATGAAGCTGTGGTGGGCCTGGATCGCCAAGTACCACTCGCTCTACGGGCTGGGCAAGACCGAGGCGGCCGTGGAGGCGAACTACTACAAGGTGCGCGCCGCGGCGGAGAAGAGCCCGATCGGCGGCAAGATCGGCCCGTCCGAGCTGGACGACATCGTGCTCACCGCCGGGTACCACACGGGGTTCTACATCCCGTTCGCCGAGGCGCTGTCGGCGTGGGTCACCAGGAAGGACCCGGCTCCGCTGCTGGACTGGGTGGCCGAGGGCGGCGGTGACAACTCCTTCGCCATGTACCTGGCCGTTCAGGCGGTGGACGCGCCGTGGCCGTCGAAGTGGAAGACCTGGCACAACGACGCGGCCCGCCAGTACAAGAAGGGCATCCGGTTCAGCACTTGGTCCAACACCTGGTTCAACGCCCCGATCCACTTCTGGGGCGCGGACGCGGGCAAGGCGTTCCCGATCGGTGACAAGCGCAAGGCGGCCCCGCCGATCCTGCTGGTGCAGAGCACGCTGGACGCGGCCACCCCGTACCCGGGCGGCCCGCAGATGCGCAAGCTGTTCCCGTCCGCGACGTTGGTGGCCGAGGTGGGCGGCAAGACGCACGCGAACACGCTGAACGGCAACGCCTGCGTGGACGGCAAGGTCGCCGCCTACCTGTTCGACGGGACGCTGCCGCGGCGCAAGCCGGGGCAGGGCGCGGACGTTTCCTGTGACGCGGTGCCGGCCTTGAACGACCCGGACCCGACCGCGAGCACCCTGCGGTCGGCTGGGCCGGGCAAGGGTAAGGACGTCGTCATCGGCCGTCCGTAGCCGGTCCTCATGCCCCACGGCGGGCCGTCCGTACGCAGCCCGCGCCGCTGCATACGGCGGCCCGCCGTGGCTTGTTCCTCCGGCGTTTCGCTGGCGTTGAGGGCCGTGTGAGCAGGAATCGCTGCTTATGCGGTTGCGCGGCTAGGGCGGGGGTTGCCCGGTAGAAAACCGGGGTGCAGAACGTCCGAACGAAGCTTGTGACCGCAGGGGCGCTTACCTTGACCACCGCCCTGGGAATGCTCCCGGGGCCCGCCGGTGCGGCGCCTATCGCGCAGAAGATCGACTGGAAGCCTTGCCCCAAGAACGACCCGCTCGCGGGGTCGGCTCTCAAAGGGCTGGAATGCGGCACGCTACGGGTGCCGCTCGACTACGCCCGGCCTGATGGCGAAAAGGTGACGCTGGCGCTGACCAGGGCCAGGCACACCGCGCCTCATTCACAGGGCGTGGTGCTGCTCAACCGTGGCGGCCCAGGCGCCCAAGGACGCGACATGCCCGCGATCTTCACGCAAATGCTGCCCAAGGACGTTACGGGGAGCTACGACTGGATCGGGTACGACCCGCGTGGCGTGGGGGCGAGCAAGCCGTCCTTGATGTGCGACCCCAAGTACCAGAACCCCGGGCACGCCAAGCCTGACGCCATCCCCGCCAACGCGGCCGAGGAGCAAGCCTGGCTGAGGAAGGCGCGTGCCTACGCGGACGACTGCATGGCCAAGTACGGCAAGGTGCTGCCGCACATGGGCACGCGGGACTGGGTGCGTGACCTGGACGCCATACGCGCCGCCCTGGGCGAGCAGCGGATCAATTACTTCGGTTACTCGTACGGCACCTACCTGGGTGCCGCGTACGCCACCGCCTACCCGGAGCGGGTCCGGCGGATGGTGCTCGACAGCGTGGTGCGGCCCAGTGGTGTCTGGTACGCCAACAACCTTGACCAGAACGTGGCCTTCGAGAAACGCATCCATGCCTTCTACCGCTGGATCGCCCGGCACCACGCGACGTACCGGCTGGGCAGGTCCGGTGAGGCCGTGGCGTCCGCGTACGCGAGGGTCAGGGCGGCGCTCAAGGCCAGGCCGCTGAAGGGCAAGCTGGGGCCGACGGAACTGGACGACATGATCCTCACCGACGGCTACATCGACCAGCTTTGGCCGTCCCATGCCCACGCGCTCTCCGCGTTCGCCGTCAGGAAGGACCCGCGTCCCCTGCTGAAGGCGTTCCGTCCACCCGAGTGGGTGGATCTCAACAACTACAGCGTCTACAGCGCCGTCCAGTGCCGCGACGCGGCCTGGCCGCGCCGGTGGGCTGTCTGGCATGCGGACAACTGGCGCCTGTACCGCTCGGGGTACCGCTTCGAGACCTGGGGCAACGCCTGGTACAACGCACCCTGCGCGTTCTGGGGCGTGCCCGGCGGACCGCCGCCTCGGATCGGGGGAACCCTGCGGACGCCCCCGATGCTGCTGATCCAGAGCACCGAGGACGCGGCCACGCCGTACTCGGGCGCGGTGGAGACCCACCGCCTGTTCCCGACCTCGCGGCTGATCGTCCAGGACGGCGGCGGGAACCACGGCATCTCGGTTAGGGGCGACAAGTGCCTCGACGGGGCCGTCATCGCGTACCTACGGGACGGTGTGCTGCCCCAGTCCCGCCCAGGGCCGGATGCGGTCTGCGCGGCGGGCGCACCGCCCAAGCCCAAGGCCGCGAAGAAGGCGCGCTAGCGGGTATGGGAACCTGCAGGTACGTCCTGGAGGGGGACGTCATAGGCTTAATGATGTGGTGCTGAAAGTGGTGACCTTCACCAGGTCGCTCCTCCCTGAGGGGGGCCGGTAGCCATGCGCATGCTGGGGTCCTTGCCGGTACGGGTCCTGGACGACCGTTACCGGGCCGAGGCCCTGGCCATTCTCGACGCCGACCCGGTTTCCAACGTGTTCGTCAGCTCGCGGGTCCATTCGGCGGGTCTGGACCCGCAGCGGCTGGGCGCCCAGATGTGGGGCTACATGAGGGACGGTCACCTGACGTCCCTCTGCTATTCGGGGGCGAACCTCGTCCCTGTGGCCGCCACGTCCGACGCCCTGCGGGCGTTCGCGGAACGTGCCCGAGCACAGGGGAGGCGGTGCTCGTCCATCGTCGGCGCCGCCGACGCCGTGAGCGAGCTATGGGAATTGCTGGCCCCTTACTGGGGGCCGCCCAGGGTGATCCGCCATTCCCAGCCGGTGATGGCGACGTCCACCGTCCCGCCGGTCGCGGCCGACGAACGGGTGCGGCAGGTGCGGATGGACGAGTTCGACATCGTCTACCCCGCGTGCGTGGCGATGTTCACCGAGGAGGTCGGCGTCTCCCCGATTTCCGGGGATGGCGGCGTCCTCTACAGGGCGCGCGTGGCCGAGCTCATCAGGGCGGGACGCGCCTACGCGCGTATCGAGGACGGCCGTGTCATGTTCAAGGCCGAGGTGGGGGCCGTGACCCCGTACGCGTGCCAGGTGCAGGGGGTCTGGGTGCCGCCCGACCTGCGCGGCCACGGCCTTTCGGTGCACGGTATGGCGGCCCTGGTGGAGAAGGCGCTGAGTTCGATCGCGCCCACGGTGTCCCTGTACGTCAACGACTTCAACACGCGGGCGCGCGCCGCCTACCGCCGCGTCGGCTTCTCTGAGGTCGACACGTTCATGTCGGTGCTCTTCTGACCCTTGCCATGCCCTTGACGCTCAGGTGACGAGCAGGCCCAGCAGGCGGTCCAGCTCGGCCTTCGGGTCCGGGGTGAGGCCCGCGTGGACGGGCCCCGGCTGGACGATCGTGCTGCGCGGCGCGGTCAGCCAGCGGAACCGGCTGCCCTGCGGCTCCCCGGCCGCCTGCCCGGCCTGTTCGCCTCCGCAGCACAGCGCGTCCACCGCGCGCAGCGCGGACCTCACGCCGTCCAGGTCCAGCGCGGGGTCGAGCGCCAGCAGCCGCGACTCGTCCACATGCGACCGGCATCCCAGGAAGTCCAGCGCCTGGCAGTAGACGACGACGCCCACGTTCATCGCCTCGCCCCGCTCCACCCGGGGCACCACCCGCAGCGCCGCGTACTCGAAGACGTGCCGGTCCTTCTGCGCGGCGGTCATGCGGGACCTTCCAGCCAGTCGGGACGGTTCGCGCGGGGACGCCTGGAGGTGTCCGAGCCTCCCAGCGGCGGGCGCCTGTCGCCGAGCGACAGCTCGGGCAGCCAGTCGCGGGGTTTGCTCGCCCGTTCCGCGAGCAGGGCGGCGTAGGCGTCCCGTACGGCATCGGGGCCGTCGAAGCCGGATTCGCTCTCCAGCCAGCGGTCCGGGACGAGCCGCACCACCTCCCGCAGCAGCTCTTCGGTGATCTTGGGGAGCAGCTCGGCCTCCGCGTCGGCCAGCTTCTTCGCCCACGGCGTGAGCACATGGTCGTCCACGTCGTACGGGCCGGAGAACAGCCGCGCCGCGTTGGCCCAGGCGTGGTGGAAGTACAGGCTGGCCCCGTGGTCGATCAGCCACACGTCGCCGTGCCAGACCAGCATGTTGGGGTTGCGCCAGCTCCGGTCGACGTTCCCGATGAACGCGTCGAACCACAGCACCCGCGACGCGAACTCGGGATCGGGACGCCAGCCGAGCGGGTCGAAGCCCAGGGAGCCGGGCAGGAAGTCGATGCCCAGGTTCCAGCCGGCGCTGGCCTTGAGCAGGTCCTGCACGTCCGGGTCCGGCTCGTGCCGCCCGATCACCGGATCCAGCTCCATGATCACCTGATCGGGCACGCGGAACCCGAGCCGCCGTCCCAGCTCACCGGCCAGCACCTCGGCGATCAGGGCCTTGCGGCCCTGCCCGGCGCCGTGGAACTTCATCACATAGGTCCCGAGGTCGTCGGCCTCGACGATCCCCGGCAGCGACCCGCCCTCGCGTAGCGGCGTCACGTACCGGGTGGCGGTCACAAGCGGCAGCACGCTTTTACGCTATCGGGTGCCCGTGTCACGCCCGTCGGCGGCGGGATAATGACGGGCATGCCCGGTGAGCTGGTGGACCTGTCGGTGCCGATCGTCTCCGGCATGCCGGTGTACCCGGGCGACCCGTCCGTGGTGGTGACGCCCGCGCTGACCGTCGCCGATTCCGGGGTGAACGTGCGGCGGCTCCACCTGGGATCCCAGTCGGGCACGCACGTGGACGCGCCCTACCACATCGACGATTCGCTGCCCGGTCTCGAACGGCTTCCGCTGGAGCGTTTCACGGGGCGTGCCGTGGTGCTGGACGCCCGCGGCCTCGCCCCGCGTACCGCCATCGGCCCGGAGGCGCTGCCCGAGGGGCTGGAGCCCGGCGTGGTCCTGCTGATCGCCACGGGATGGTCGCGGTACTGGGGCGAGGACGGGTATCTCGCGCATCCCTACCCGTCCGTGGAGCTGGCCGAGGCGATCGTCGCGGCGGGGGTGCGCACCGTCGGCATCGACGCGCTCAGCGTGGACCGCACACCGCCGCAGGACGACCCCGGCGGCCTCACGCTGGACGTCCACCGCGTCCTGTGCGGGGCGCACGCGGTGATCGCCGAGAACCTGACCGGCCTGGACCGCCTGCCGGCGGCCCAGGCCGAAGGCCGGGCGATCGAGGTGTCGCTGTTCCCGATCAGGCTGGACGGGGACGGCGCGCCGGTCCGCGCGGTCGCCCGGATCCGGTGACCGATCACATCTTGGCGATGATCTCCTCGGCGTACCGCTCCATCGTGGCGATCTTCAGGCCGAGCGGGTTGCCGGAGTTGGCGGCCTTGATCTCGGGGGTGGGCGTCCACCAGGGCATCGCCATCATGCCCCGCACGCCCCGGTCCTCCCATTTGCGGTAGAGGTCGGCGCTGGGCGGCATCGCGAGCGGGGCGATCACGTCCACGTCGTCCAGCGTACGGCCCTCCTCGGCGAGGAAGCCCTCCATCCTCACCAGCAGGTCCTCCAGTTGCTCCTCGCTGTAGAAGCGGTTGCCGACCCAGCCGTCCCCGAGCCGGGCGGTACGGCGCAGCGCCGCGTCGCTGTCACCGCCGATGAAGATCGGGACGGGCTCGCCGGGAACGGGCATGATCCTCAGCGGCCCGTGGTCGTAGTACGTGCCGTGGTGCTCGACCATCCCGCCCTTCCACAGCTCGCGCAGCGCCGGGATCAGCTCGTCCAGCCGCCTGCCCCGGGTGTGGAAGTCCTGCCCGGTCTGGAGGAACTCGTCCTTGCACCAGCCCGCGCCGAGCCCGGCGATCACCCGGTCGCCGGACAGGGCGGCGGCGGTCGAGATGGCCTTGGCGCTGGTGAACAGGTCCCTGGCCGGGGCGATGTAGACGTTGGTGGCGAACCGCACCCGTTCGGTCACCGCCGCCATCGCCCCGATCGTCACCCACACGTCCGGCCAGTGCGTGTCCGGGTCGTACGGCGGCGCGCCCGACTCGGTGTACGGGTACCGGGCCTCGTAGTCGGCGTAGAAGATGTGGTCCGACACCGCGACCGTCGAGAAGCCGAGCCGGTCGGCGGCCTTCGCGAGCTCCACGTACTCGCCGGTGTCGACGAACGCGGCGCTGAGCCAGAACTCCATAGCGCGTGCCCTCTCAGCCGTGGAACTCGGGGATGACCTTGGTGGCGAAGATCTCCAGGTTGCGCTTGACCGTGTCCAGCGGCAGCACGCCCTGCTGGCCCTGCATGAACAGGCCGAACCACTCCAGGTCGGGCATCCGGTCCAGCATCCGCTGGATGCCGCGCTTGACGTCGTCCGGCGTGCCCAGCAGCGCCATCTCGACCTCGTGCATGCGCTGGAAGTTGCCCTTCTGGGGCGAGATGGGCTTGTGGCTCTCGTCCTCCTGGGTGCGCAGCACCTCCAGGTAGCCGAACGGGCCGAAGAACGCGCTGAAGTCCTTCTGCATGCCCTTGCCGTACGTGGCCAGGGCCTCCTCGCGGGAGTCCGCCATGCCGATGATCTTCAGGATGCCGGTGTGCTCGCCCAGCTTGTAGTGGCGGCCCTGGCGGGCGCTCTCCTCCTGGTAGAGCTTGGCCTTGGCGGCGTGGTCGTCCGGGTTGGGGGTGAACAGCCAGGGCATGATGCCCTCCTGCGCCGCCTTGATCACCGACCGGTCCGACACGGTGAACGGCTGCCACAGCTCCGGGTGCGGGTTCTGGTACGGCTTCGGGCACACCGACACCGACCGGATCACGCCCTGGTCGTCGATCTCCCCGGGCGCGCCGAACGTGCGCGTCCACTCCGCCGCCGGCCAGCCCTCGATACCGCTGTAGGGCGCGGGCACCTCGTAGTCGAGCACGTCGCTCTTGTAGCGCAGCGTGTCCTCCGACCAGGCCATCTTCATGATCTTGAGGACCTCGCCGAACACGTCGAAGTTGCGGTTGTCGGACGCCGAGCCGTCCGACCGCGCCGCCGCCGCGTGCCAGCGCTGCCCCAGCACGTTCATCCACCGGTTCTGGTAGCCGCGGGCGACGCCCAGCCGCAGCCGTCCCTTGGAGAAGTGGTCGAGCAGCGCCACGTCCTCGGCGGCGCGGATCGGGTCCCAGGCGGGCAGGACGATGCCCAGCGGCGCCAGCAGGATCCGCTCGGTGCGGGCGGCCAGGTCGGTCAGGAACATCAGCGGGTTGACCGAGAACTCGAAGCCCTCGGAGTGGAAGTGGTGCTCGGTCATCATCAGCGCGTCGAAGCCGAGCCGGTCGGCGTGCACCGCGATCTCGCGGACCTCGTCCAGCAGCTTCTGGTACGACTCGACGTCCCGGCCGATGGGCCTTCTGGCCTTGGCGTTCTCCTCCGCGGCGTAGCCGGACCCGGGGATCTGCGGGTTGAGGAAGATGGCGAACTTCACGCGTTCTGCTCCTTGTCGTCGGGGGTGGCGAGCGTGCTGTCGGGAGTGTCGAGTTCCGCCAGCCAGGTGCCGACCACCAGCAGGAACTCGGCGGGCCGCTCCGCGTGCAGCCGGTGTCCGCCGCCGGGCCACACCAGCGCCCGGGACGCGGGATGCTTGAACAGCCCCTGCTCCCAGGCCGCCGACTCGGCCTGGACGCCCGACCAGAGCGTCAGCACCGGGCACTCGCGGCGGGCGATGTAGGCGTCCGAGGCGGGGCGGATGCCGAACTGCTCGTCCCCCTCGTACATCCCGGCGAACGCCTGCACGAGCGCCGCGGGAGCCGTACCGAGGATCTTGCGCCGGTGCAGTTCCCTCAGCCACGGGGGAGAGGCGGGCGTGTAGCACCACTGGTCGCTGGCGATCGCCGTCGTGTACGGGTCGCCGCTGCGCAGCCCTTCCAGCATCGCGGGGAACGCGGCGGCGACCTCGGGGGTCTGCCCGTAGCCGGGGTCGACGCACACCAGCGCGTTGACCCGCTCGGAGTGTTCGACCGCCAGCGCGCTCGCTATCAGGCCGCCGAGGGAGTGGCCGATCACGTTCACCCGGTCGACCCCGAGATGGTCCAGCAGCCGTACCAGGTCGGCGGCGAAGTCGCCGGGGCGGTAGCCGCTCTCGGGCGCCGAGGAGTACCCGTGCCCGCGCAGGTCGGGAGCGATCACCCGATGCCGGGCCGACAGCTCGGGGATATGGAAGACCCAGTCGTTGGAGTCGGCCCCGTACCCATGGACGAGCAACAAGGGCACTCCGCCGTCACCGGCCGCGCCGCCGGTCCTCGCTGCGCTCGGACCGTCCTGTTGCTCCTGGGGGGACGACCCCCCAGACCCCCCGGCAACCGCCGCGCCGCCGGTCCTCGCTGCGCTCGGACCGTCGTCGGTATAAAAAACGCGTACGTCCCCTAGCTCGGCGAATGGCATGGCGTTCCTCCGTGGCCGGCGTGGAGCCGTCGAAGCGAAGGCTCCGAACAAGCGCACGCTACATCAAGGGGCGGTACCGAGCAATCGCTTGGTTTCAAGGTAGTGTGGTCGCGTCCCGCCTGCCGCGGAGCGGGCCGGGCACGCTGCACGAAAGGGGTGTCGCGGGATGCGTTTGGGCGTCACGCTGTTCACGACCGACCGGACGATGCCGGCGCACGAGCTCGCGGTCGCCGCCGAGGAGCGCGGCTTCGTCTCGCTCTACGTCCCCGAGCACACCCACATACCGGTCTCCCGGAAGACGCCGCCGCCGACCGGCGTGGAGACGCTGCCCGACGAGTACGCCCGCACGCCCGATCCGCTGGTCGCGCTGGCCGCCGCCGCGGTGGTCACCGAGCGGATCCGCCTCGGGACGGGCATCGCGCTGCCCGCCCAGCGCGACCCGATCGTCACCGCCAAGGCGATCGCGACGCTGGACCGGATCGCGGGCGGCCGGTTCGTCCTCGGCATCGGCTACGGGTGGAACGAGGAGGAGGCCGCCGACCACGGCGTCCCGTGGAAGCGGCGGCGCGCCATGGTGCGCGAGCACGTCCTGGCCATGCGGGAGCTGTGGACGGAGGACGAGGCGGCGTTCGACGGGGAGTTCGTGGCGTTCGAGCCGTGCTGGTCGTGGCCCAAGCCCGAGGGGCGGATCCCGGTGCTGCTCGGCGGCGCGCCCGGGCCGACGCTGTTCGCGCACATCGCCGAGTACGGCGACGGGTGGATCCCGATCGGCGGCGCGGGGATCCGGGACGCGCTGCCCGCCCTGCGCGAGGCGTGCGCCGCCGCGGGCCGGGAGATGGTCCCCGTCGTCCCGTTCGGCACCGTGCCGAACCCGCGGAAGCTCGACTACTACGACTCGCTCGGCATCGAGGAGGTCGTCCTGCGCGTCCCCGCGGGCGGGCGCGAGGAGGTGCTTCCGGTGCTGGACGAGTACGCGCGGACCTACCCGGACCGGCTCGTCTAGCGCCCGGCCGCGGCCTAGCGGACCATGCGGAAGCAGAAGAAGGTCGGGAAGCGGTAGTACTGGCCCTTGCCGGCCTTGACCGCCCCGAGGATGAGGAACACCCACTGCCCGAGCCCGTCCACCAGGTAGACCGGCACCAGCAGGATGAGGAACGCGGGATGGTCGAACCCGATCGCCAGCGGCACGGCGACCAGCAACACCGCCAGCACGTGGATCAGGATGGTGAGCATGTAGTTCAGCGACTGGGCCGCGTGGAACCGGACGAACGCCGACTCGCGCCTCTTCACGAAGTAGATGACCAGCGGCGCGATGAAGCCGGCGAGAAGGGTCCCGATGTAGGACATCAGCGCCCAGGTGGTCTCCTCGCTGGTGACCTGCGTCCCCGGGCCCTGGGGTACGCCGGGCGGGCCATAGCCCCAGCGCGGGTCGTACGACTGACCGCCCGGCGCGCCGTATCCGGGCGGCGGCTGCCCGTACCCCTGCTGGTCGCCGTACCCCTGCCGGCCGTACGGGGGCGCCTGACCGTACCCCGGCGGGGGCGGTGCGGATGGCGGCTGACCGTAGGGGGTCGGGTGGGGCGGCGGCAGGCCGTCGTCACTTGGCGGAGGGAAAGGTTGTTCGCTCACGCGAAGGAACCTATCCGAAAACGGGCAGGCCGCCAGGAGTCAGCCGAACACGATCACCGAGCGGGCCACCGCCCCGGAGCGGACGCGGGCCACGCCCTCGTTCACCGCGTCCAGCGGAATGCGCTCGCTGACCAGCCCTTCCAGGTTCAGCCGTCCGCGGCGGTACAGGTCGGCCAGCATCGGCAGGTCGCGCGCGGGGGTGGCGTCGCCGCCCTGCGTGCCCATCAGCCTCCTGGAGCCGAAGAGCTGCCCCGGCGGGATCCGCAGGTCCTCGCCGGCGGACGGGCTGCCGACCATCACGGTCGTCCCGCCGGGCTGGGTGGCGGCGAACGCCTTGGCGAGCACCGCGGCGACGCCGGTGACGTCGAAGGCGTAGTCGACCCCGCCGCGGACGATCGCGTTCACCTGCGCGGGGAGGTCGTCGGCGAGGATCGTGTGGGTGGCGCCGAACTCCTCGGCGAGCCGCAGCTTGGCGTCCACCACGTCCGCGGCGATGATCGTGGTGGCGCCGGCCAGCACCGCGCCCTGGACGGCGTTCAGCCCGACGCCGCCGCAGCCCACCACCAGCACGCTGGAGCCCGGCTCGACCCGCGCGGTGTTGAGCACCGCGCCGACCCCGGTGACCACGCCACAGGCGGTGAGGGCGAGCAGGTCGAGCGGCAGGTCCGTGCCGACCTTGACGCACATCGCCTCGCCCACCACGACCTTCTCGGCGAACGAGCCGATGCCGATGAAGGGCCGGACGGTCTCGTCCCCGGCCGACAGGCGGGTGGTGCCGTCGGCGGCGAGCCCCATGATCGCCGACATCCGGGAGGCGCCGCTGCACAGGTGGGGGCGGGAGCGCGCGCAGTTGCGGCAGTGCCCGCACGGGCCGTTCATCGCGACGATGACATGGTCGCCGGGCCGGACGGTGGTGACGCCGGGGCCCGTCTTCTCGACCACGCCGGCGCTCTCGTGGCCGAGCAGGCACGGCAGGTGGGTGACGACGGGGCTCTTGCCGTCGATGGCCTTGATGTCGGAGCCGCAGATGCCCGAGGCGGCCACCGTGACCAGCACCTCGCCCGCGCGCGGGTCCTGCACCTCCACCTCGGCGACGTCCAGGGGCTTGCCGAACTCGCGCAGCAGCGCCGCCCGCATCGTCGTCGTTCCCGTGCCGCCGTCTCCGCTCACCGTGTCCCACCTTTCCGCCGGTCCGCGGGCCCAACCGTAACACCAAGCATTTGCTTGGTCGAGTGCGCGGAGAGGCGAGGATCACTTGCGTTCGGTCGCGTCCCCGGTTCGATCAAGCGCGCACGAGGGCGCGATTTCGTGAGAGCCTGTGACCAGCGGCGCGCGGCCGCATACCGCACGCCGCGCGACGCACGCACGGCCGGCTGGAGGGCGAGAGGGTTGCCAGGGCCCCGGGGAGAGCTTCCCGTGGAGCCGACCGGCTTCGTGGGGCGCGACGACGAGCTGAAGGCGGTGCGCACCGCCCTCGAACGGTCGCCGCTCGTCACGCTGACCGGTCCCGGCGGCGTGGGCAAGAGCCGCATCGCCCTGCGGGTCGCGCACGAGCTCTACGGGCGGTTCCCGGACGGGATCGGCTTCGTGGAGCTTTCCGGCCTCCGCGAGGAACGGCTGCTGACCGGCACCGTCGTCGGCGCCCTCGGCCTGGACGACGGCACGACCGCCGCCACGCCCGAACGTGTCGCCGGCGCTCTGGGCGGCCGCCGGTTCCTGCTGGTCCTCGACACCTGCGAGCACCTGGTCGACGCCTGCGCCTCGTTCGTCCGGTTCCTGGTGACGTCCTGCCCGGAGCTGCGGGTGCTGGTCACCGGCAGGCAGCCGCTCGGGACGCGCGAGGAGTTCGTGCTGCACGTCCCGCCGCTGCCGCTGCCCGCGCCGGGCGCCCTGCGCGGCGAGCGCGAGGCGCTCACGGGCGGCGACGCGCTCACCCTCTTCGCGGAACGGGCCGCCCAGGCCGTCCCCGGCTTCACGCTCGGCCCCGAGAACCTGCGCGACGTCGCGCTGCTGTGCCACCGCCTGGACGGCATCCCGCTGGCGATCGAGCTGGCCGCCGCCCAGCTGCGCAGCACCCCGCTGGAACGCCTCGTCCGCCAGGTCGACGGGCTGTTCTGGACGCTGGAGAGCGCCCCCGGCGACGAGGCCGCCGACGAGGACGTCCGTCACCGGACGCTGCGCACCACCGTCGGCTGGAGCCACGAGCTGTGCGCCCCGCTGGAACGCCTCCTGTGGGCGCGGCTGGCGGTCTTCAGCGGCGGGTTCAACCTCACCATGGCGATCGAGGTGTGCGCCGACGAGCAGCTCGGCCCGGACGCCGTCGCCGAGTGCCTGAGCGGGCTGGTGGAGAAGTCGGTCGTGCAGCGGGTGTCCTCGTCCCGGTACGACATGCTGGACACGATCCGCGAGTACGGCGCCGTCTGGCTGGAGGCCGTCGAGGACATCGGCCCCCTGATGGCCCGCCACTACGACTGCGTCGCGCGGCTGGCCACGGGCGCCGCGGCGGCGTGGCTGAGCGACGACCAGCTCCACTGGGCGCGCCGCGTCGACACCGAACGCGGCAACATCCACACGGCTCTGGAGTACTGCTTCAGCACGCCCGGCCAGGAGGTGGCCGGGCTGCGCCTGGCGGTGACGCTGTGGGGGACGTGGCTGTCCCGGGGCCGCTACACCGAGGCGCGGCACTGGCTCGAACGCGGCCTGTCCCTGGTGACCGAGCCCATCCCGGAACGGGCCGAGGCCCTGTGGCAGTGCGCGTACCTGCTCACCAACCAGGGCGACTCGACCGGGGCGCTGCCGCTGATCGCCGAGGCGGCCCACATCATGCGGCTCGACGACGACATGCCGGGGTACGCGAGGACCCTGCGCACGCTGGGCACCGCCGCCATGTTCCTCGGCGAGGCCGAACGGGCCCACCGCTGCTTCACCGAGGCCCGCCAGATCCTGGTCGCGCACGGCCTGAACTGGGATCTGGTCCTGCTGCACGTCCTGCACGCCTACCTGTACGTCGGGCTGGAGGAATACGACGCGGCGCTCGCCGAATGCGATGAGGCGCTGCGGCTCCTGCGGAACGCCCCCACCGAATGCTGGCTGCGTTCCTGGGCGGGGTACGTGAAGGCGGTGGCCCGCATGCGCCTGGGCGACGCCGACGGCTGCGTCAAGGAACTGCGGGCCTGCGTCGAGCGGTTCCGGCGGATGGACGACCAGACCGGGCTGACCAACTGCTACGAGCTGCTCGCCTGGGCGTACACGCGGCTGCACCGGTACGCCGAGGGGGCGCTGCTGCTCGGCGCCGCGTCCCGGCACGAGGACACGGCGAAGGTGCCGCGGCTCAGCGCCCTCACACCGGGGAACGGCCTGGCCGAGCTGGAGGCGCGGACGCGCGAGGCGCTGGGCGCCGGGCCGTTCGCCGAGCACCGGCGGCGCGGCAGGTCCCTCGGGGTGGACGAGCTCGTCCGCCTCGCCCGCGGCGAGCCGCTGAGCCTTTGACCACCGTCTTCAGGGGAGCCGTTTCGCGATTCACCTACTGGGCCGCGATACTGCGGGCATGGTCGACGGATCGATGAACAGCCTGCTCCGCGAGCATGTCCTGGTCGCGCTGGCGCGCGGCGAGGACGACTTCGAGACCATCGTCGCCGACGCCCTCGAACTGCTGGAAGGCGAGGTGGACCGGGCCGCCGTCGACGCCGCGGCACGGGCCGCGTTCGCCGCGTACCGGGAGGAGCAGCGCGGCTGGAACGGCGACCTGCTCGACTCCGAACGGCTCCTCGCCGCCTTCCGCGACCTCGACCTGGACGGCGTCGTGGCCCGCGCCGACTTCACCTGCTGCCAGTCCTGCGGCATGAACGAGATCGCCGGGCTGGCGGTCCCGTACGCCCGCGGGTACGTCTTCTGCCACCGCCAGGACGTGGACGCCGCCGCGCGGGGCGAGGGGCTGTTCCTCTCCTACGGCGCGTTCGGCGCCGACGACGACCCCGCCGAGATCGGCGCCCGCGTGATGGACGCCCTCCACGCGCGCGGCCTGACCGCCGAGTGGGACGGCGCGACCACCTCCCGCATCCACCTCCCCCTGACCTGGCGGCGCCGCCGGTACGCCCACCTGGCCGCCTCGCCCGACGTCCCCGCCTCGGACGGCCCGCTCCAGGTCACCTACTGCGACTACACGCGCGGTCGTCAGGAGGACGACCCCGTGCCGATGTCGTTCGAGGCGTTCCGGGGCCTGCTGTACGAACTCGTCCCGTCCAACGACAACTTCGTCACCTGCCAGGGCCGGTCCGGCGGGGTGGTCCAGGGCATGTGGGACGACGGCCCGCGCTTCTGGCTGGAGACCCCCGACACGGGCGCGCGCTGCTCGTACGGCCGCTGGGCCAGCTTGGACGAGGCCGCGCGGGTCGTGCGCGCCCTGGCCGATGAGGACCGTGTGGCGATCACCGACCTGGGGGATCTGGAGACCGTCGTCTGGACCTGACGCCCCCGCCGGATCGGGCACGTGCCCGCCCGTTCTAGAATCCAGTTCGGCCGATCAACGGGAGGCGGCATGGCCGAACAGGACACCGGCGCGGTTCTCGCGGGAACGGGCGACGCGCGGGTGGCGGCCCTTTCCGCGCTGGCCGACCGCGTGCGCGAGCTGACCGAGGCGGTCCTCTTCACCGACGCTCCGCCCGCCGAGGTCGCGGCGGCCTCGGCCGAGCTGGAAGCCCTCACCGCGCGGCTGTCCGCGTCCCGCAGGCCCGGACTGCCGGACGCGGTGCTCGGACCGGACGGCATGCCGTACCAGCCGGCCGGCCCGGTGACCGGAGCGCTCAACCCGATCGCCCCGCCGGTCGAGTTCACCGCCGACCCGAACGGCACCGTCCGTTCCACGTTCACGCTGAGCGCCGTGTACGAGGGCCCGCCGTCCTACGTCCACGGAGGCGTCTCCGCGATGATCCTCGACCACCTTCTGGGCATGGCGGCGGCCGTCAACGGCACCCCGGGGATGACCGCCACGCTCGACCTGCGTTACCGGCGACCGACCCCCCTGAACGTCCCCCTGACCGTGGAGGGCAGGGTGACCCGCACGGAAGGCCGCAGGACCTGGGCCGACGGCTGGATCCGGACTCCCGACTCCAAGACCACGGTGGAAGCCACCGCCATGTTCATCTCGCCCAAGCCCCCGGCGCCTGCTCCCGAGGCGTAGAACTCAGGTGACCAAGAGGGGGCGCGCCGTCTGATCAGACGACGGCCCAGACGACCTTGCCGTTGTTGGTGGGGCGCCATCCCCAGTCGGACGCCAGCGCGCCGACGATCATCAGGCCGCGCCCGCCGAGGGATTCGGGGTCGGAGTCCTGCTCCTCCGGGGGCTCCGGGTTGTCGTCCCACACCTCCAGCTCGACATGACCCTCGGGCTGGGGCTTCACCACGAACGTGAGGTTGCGGGAATGCCGCACCGCGTTGTCCACCAGCTCGGAGGTGACCAGGGTCGCGTCCTCCTCCAGATGGGGAACACCCCACCCTTCGAGCGCCGCCCGCAGTACCTGCCGCGCGGTGGGGACGGATCTGGGGTCGGCCTCCATGCTGAGCGCGCACTGTGGTCGACCGGCGTGTCCATCTTCCTCGATCAACAGATCGCCCTCCTGGCCGGTCGTGAGACTTGTTGACCAAGGAGCCGAAAGTAAACGGATATGCCTTAAGTAGACCGTGGATTTGCACTGGTTCGCCTTCGCCCTCGCGGCGGCGGGGCCCGGCGGCTTACGTGAAGAGCTGGCCGCCGTTGACGTCGATGGTGGCGCCTGTGGTGGAACGCGACCGGTCCGAGGCCAGGTAGAGGACGGCTTGGGCGATGTCCTCTTCGGTGGGGATGCGGCGCAGGGCCATGGCGTCGGTGTCGCGGGCCAGGATGTCCTCGTAGGTGACGCCTTCGGCGGCGGCCCGGGTGCGCATCCAGTCCTCCAGGACGTCGCTGGCGATCCAGCCGGGGGCGACGCAGTTGACGCGGATGCCGGACGGGCCCAGCTCGTCGGCCAGGCAGTGCGAGAGCAGGTGGACGGCCGCCTTCCCGGCGGCGTAGTCGCTGCGGCCCGCGTAGCCGGTGCGGCTGGACATCGAGGTGATGTTGACGATGGAGCCTCCGGCGGTCATGAGCGGCGCGAGGTAGCGGCAGGCCAGGAGGGTGCCGTACGCGGCGATCTCGACGGACGCGCGCCACCGTTCCAGGTACGCCTCGTCCATGTCCAGGACGTTCTTGCGATGGGAGCCGGGGAAGGCGGCGTTGACCAGGACGTCCACCCGGGGGAAGCGGGCCGCGACCGTGTCGGCCAGGCGGCGTACCTGGGCGGGCTCGCCGACGTCGGTGGGGACGGCGAGCGCGGTGCGCCCGCACGCCTCCACCTCGCCGGCGATCGCGGCGAGGGTCTGCTCGGTACGGGCGGCCAGGACGAGGTCGGCGCCCTCGCGGGCCAGGAGGGCGGCGAGCGTGCGGCCGAGCCCGGGACCGGCGCCGGTGATGACCGCGGTCTTGCCCTGCAGGTTCATGGGCGGAGCGTACCAAGCGATTGGTTGGGATACTGCTTGCGTATTCTGCGCATGAAGGTGTTGATTTGCGTGAAACGCGCAGTAGCATGACCGTACTTCGGGGGAACGAGCAGGTCCCAGCGATGGGGCCATGGGTACGGAGTGTGCGATGCAGATCCCGATCAAGAAGAGCGTGGAGCGGATCCCCGGCGGCATGATGATCATTCCGCTGCTGCTGGGCGCGGTGATCCATACGCTCTTCCCCTCGGCCGGCGACTACTTCGGGTCGTTCACCGGCGCCCTGTTCAGCGGGGCGCTGACGATCCTCGCCGTGTTCTACGTGTGCATGGGCGCCGGCATCGACGTGCGGGCCACGCCCTACATCGTCAAGAAGGGCGGGGCGCTGTTCGCCGCCAAGGTGGCCGCCTCGATCATCGTCGGCGTCGTCCTGGGGCACTTCCTGGGCGAGCTGCCGGTGAGCGGCGGGATGTTCGCCGGGCTGTCCACGCTGGCCGTGGTGGCGGCGATCAACGACACCAACGGCGGGCTGTACATGGCCCTGATGGGACAGTTCGGCAAGCCCAAGGACGTGGCCGCCTACTCCATCATGACGATCGAGTCCGGGCCGTTCCTCACCATGGTGACGCTGGGCGTGGCCGGGCTGTCGGCGTTCCCCTGGCAGACGATGGTCGGCGCGCTGCTTCCGCTGCTGATCGGCGCGATCCTCGGCAACCTGGACCATGACCTGCGCAAGTGGCTGGGCGGGGCGACGCCGATCCTGATCCCGTTCTTCGCCTTCGCGCTCGGCGCCGGCATCGACCTCACCAGCGTCTGGACGGCCGGGCTGCTGGGCCTGGGCCTGGGCGTCGCGGTGGTCCTGTTCAGCGGCACGCTGCTGTTCACCGCGGACCGGCTCACCGGCGGCAACGGCGTGGCCGGGCTGGCGGCGGCGTCCACGGCCGGCAACGCGGCCGCGGTGCCCGCCATCGTGGCCAGCGCGAACCCGGCCTACAAGGCCGCCGCGGCGCACGCGACCGTGCTGGTGGCGGCGTCGGTCGTGGTGACGGCGATCCTCGTCCCGATCGTGACGGCCTGGTGGGCGCACCGCGTCCAGGGCGATGACGACGACGCGGCCGCGCGCGAGGCGGCGGAGACGACCGCGTGATGGAGATCCTGATCGTCGCGGACGATCTCAGCGGGGCGGCCGACGCCGCGGTGCCGTTCGCGGCGCGGATGAGCACCGCCGTGGCGCTCGGCGAGACCTGGCCGGACGCGCGGGTCGTGGCCGCCGACACCGACAGCCGGTACGCGCCCGAGCACGTCGCGGTGGCGCGGGTCGCGCACGCGGTGAAGCGCGGGCGCGAGGACGGCGCGCGGATCGTCAAGAAGATCGACTCCACGCTGCGGGGGAACGTCGGCGCCGAGATAGCGGCGGCCGCGGGCGAGGGCGTCCTCGCCGTGGTCGCCCCGGCGTTCCCCGCGACGGGACGGACCGTCGCCGGCGGCATCGTGCGGGTCGGCGGCGAGCCCCTTCCCGAGCGCCGGCACGGCGGTGACGTGGCCGCGCTGCTCGCGGAGGCCGGACTGCGGGCCGAGCGCATCGGGCTGGACGCGGTCCGCGGCGGCGCGCTGGATGCGCGTTTCGCGCAGGCCGCGCGCGACGGCGTGGACGCCGTGGTGTGCGACGGCGAGACCGACGACGACCTGACGGCGGTGTGCGAGGCGCTCGGCGACGGGATGCTGCTGGCCGGATCCGGCGGTGTCACGGCGGCGCTGGCCCGCACGCTGGGGCCGGCGCGCCCGCCCAGGATCCCGCCCCCGGACGGGCCCGCGCTCATCGTGGTCGGCAGCTACTCGGAGACGGCCCGCGCACAACGCGCGAAGCTGATCGCGGACGGCTGGACGGCGGTGACCCTGGCCCCCGGCGAGACCGACCCCGCCAGGGCGGTCGAGGCCGTCAGGGCGGCCTTCGGCGCGGGCGCCGACGTCGTCCTGTCCGTCGATCCCGACGCGCCGGTCGAACGTGACAGGGCGCTCGCCACCGCCCGTTCGCTGGCGGCCGTGACGGTGGGCGCCGCCGAGAAGGCGGGCGTGCTGCTGGCCACCGGGGGCGAGACCGCGCGGGCCATCCTGCTGGAGATGGGCGCCGGCGAGCTGTGGCCGGTGGGGGAGCCGGAGCCCGGTGTCGTGGCCGCGCGCACCAAGCCGGGGGCGGGGACGTTGTTCATCACGAAGGCGGGCGGCTTCGGCGTTCCCGAGACGCTGGCGCGCGTTCTGCACGCCGTCCGCAACGACCAGGGGAGTGAGTGAAGGCATGGAACGCCCGATCGTCGGGATCACGATGGGGGACGCGGCGGGCGTCGGGCCGGAGGTCGTCGTCCGGGCGCTGGCCGACCCGGAGGCGCACCGGATCAGCCGGCCCGTGGTGATCGGCGACGCCGCGCGCCTGCGCGAAGCCGCGGAGATCGTCGGTGAGCGGGTCACGGTGAACGCCGTGGACGGCCCGGAGGACGCGCTCTTCCGGCACGGGACGATCGACGTCGTCGACCTCGCCTGCATCCCGGACGACCTGCCGTTCGGGCGGCTGAGCGCGGTGGCGGGCGAAGGGGCGTACCGCTTCATCGAGCGGGCGGTGGAGCTGGCGACGGCGCGCCGCATCGACGCGATCTGCACGGCGCCGCTCAACAAGGAGGCGCTGCACGCGGCCGGGCACCGCTTCCCCGGGCACACCGAGCTGCTGGCCGAGCTGACCGGCACCGAGGAGGTGTCGATGATGCTCAGCGCGCCCGAGCTGAAGGTGATCCACGTGACCACCCACATCGGGCTGGTGGACGCGGTCCGCCGCATCGACCCCGGCCTGGTGGAGCGGACGGTGCGGCGCGGGCACGCCACGCTGGTCGGGTCCGGCGTCGCCGAGCCGCGCATCGCGGTGTGCGGGATCAACCCGCACGCGGGGGAGAACGGGCTGTTCGGCCAGGGCGAGGAGGAGGAGAAGGTCGTCCCGGCGATCGAGCGGCTGCGCGCCGACGGCATCGACGCGCGCGGCCCGCTGCCCGCCGACACGGTGTTCTTCCGCGCGGTGCGGGGCGACTTCGACCTGGTGGTGGCGATGTACCACGACCAGGGCCACGGGCCGGTGAAGGTGCTGGGCCTGGAGGCCGGGGTGAACATCACCGTGGGCCTGCCGGTGATCCGCACCAGCGTCGACCACGGGACGGCGTTCGACATCGCGGGCACCGGTACCGCCGGCCACGAGAGCATGCTGGAGGCGCTCCGCCAGGCCGTCGATCTCGCCCCCGCCCGAGAGGGACAAGGGGGACAATAGCCCCTGTGAAAGCCGAGGAACGCCGCGCCAGGATCGCCCGCATCCTGCGGGAGCAGCCGGTGCGGGTGGAGGAGCTGGCCGGACGGTTCGAGGTGTCCCCGTCCACCATCCGGCGCGACCTGGCGACGCTCAGCGACGAGGGCGCGGTCGTGCGCACGTACGGCGGCGCGCTGTCGGCGGCCCCGGGCGAGCAGTCCCTGCACGAGCGGGAGCGGCTCGCCCTGGCGCAGAAGGCGGCGATCGCCAAGGCCGCCGAGAGCCGGGTGCGGCCGGGCGCGGTGCTGCTCCTGGACGCGGGGACCACGGTCGGCGCGCTGGCCGAGCGGCTGGCGTCCTGGTCGGGGATCACGGTGGTCACCAACGGGCTGACCACGCTGGACGCGCTGGCCGACAGCGAGGGCGTGGAGCTGGTCTCGCTCGGCGGCGCGGTGCGGCACGTCAGCCTCGGCATGATCGGCCCGATCGCGGAGGGCGCGCTGCGCGGGATCACGGCGGACGCGGTGTTCCTGGGCGCGGACGGGGTGGTGGCCGGTCGCGGGGTGTGCGAGGGGACGGCGGAGCAGGCGTCCTTGAAACGGCTCATGGTCGAGCAGGCCCGCGAGGTGTTCGTCCTGGCGGACGCGAGCAAGCTGGGCCGGGCCGACAGCCACTGGTGGACGCCGCTGGACCGGCCGTGGACGCTGATCACCGACTCCGGGGCCGCCGAGGACGACCTCGCGCCGTTCCGGGAGCGCGACGAGGTCACCGTGGTGGTCGCGGGACCCTGACGGGGAGGGACGGGGCCTGGCCGGGCTTGCCCGGTGGCGGTGCGGGCGGCTAGCGTACCAAGCGATCGCTAGTTTGGTTCGCACCCGGAGGCCGTGTGGATCTCACCTTCACGCCGCGGCAGCGCGCGTTCCGTGCCGAGGTGCGGGAGTGGCTCGCCGCCCATGTCCCCGCAGACCCCCTGCCCTCGATGGACACCGCCGAGGGCTTCGAGCGGCACCGCGCGTGGGAGCGCACGCTGGCCGAGGCGCGCCTGTCGGCGGTGTCGTGGCCCGAGGAGTACGGGGGACGCGGCGCCGGCCTCGTCGAATGGCTGATCTTCGAGGAGGAGTACTGGGCCGCGGGCGCCCCCGGCCGGGTGAGCCAGAACGGGATCTTCCTGCTCGCCCCGACCCTCATGGCCTACGGGACGGACGAGCAGAAACGGCGCCACCTGCCCCGCATGGCCCGCGCCGACGACATCTGGGCGCAGGCGTGGTCGGAGCCCGAGGCCGGCAGCGACCTGGCCGCCCTGCGCGCCACGGCGACGCGCGACCCGGGCGGGGACGGCTGGCGCCTCAACGGCCAGAAGACCTGGAGCTCGCGGGCGGCGTTCGCCGACTGGTGCTTCGGCCTGTTCCGCACCGACCCCGGCTCCGAGCGGCACCGCGGCCTGACCTACTTCATGCTGCCGCTGGACAGCGAGGGCGTCACCGTCCGGCCGATCGCCCAGCTCGACGGCGAGCACGGCTTCGCCGAGATCTTCTTCGACGACGTGCGCGTCCCCGACGACGGGGTGCTCGGCGGCGTCGGCGAGGGGTGGCGGGTCGCGATGGCCACCACCAGCTCCGAGCGCGGCCTGACGCTGCGCAGCCCCGGCCGGTTCATGGCCACCGCCGACCGCCTGCTGGAGCTGGCGTCCGGCAGCGACGACCCGGCGCTACGGGACGCGGCGGCGCAGGCATGGTGCGACAGCGACGCCTACCGCCTGCACACCTTCCACGCGGCCGCGCGCATCGCCGAGGGCGCCGAGCTGGGCGCCGACTCCAGCCTGATGAAGGTCTTCTGGTCGGAGCTGGACCTGCGGATGCACGAGCTCGCCCTCGACCTGCTCGGCCCGCGCGCCCCGCTCGCGGGCCCGTGGCTGGACGGCTTCCTGTTCGCGCTCGCCGGACCCATCTACGCGGGGACGAACGAGATCCAGCGCAACATCATCGCCGAGCGCGTCCTGGGGCTGCCGCGATGAGGTTCTCGTTCACCGCCGACCAGCGGCTGCTGGCCGAGACCGTCCGCGAGGTGCTCGGCAAGACCTGCCCGCCCGAGGCCGTCCGCGCCTCGGCCACCGGGGATCGTCCGGGCCCGGCGTGGCGCGCGCTCGCCGAGGTGGGCCTGCTCGGCGCGCACATCGCCGAGGAGCACGGCGGGCTGGGGCTGTCCCCGGTCGACACCGTCCTCGCCTACGAGGAGACCGGCTGGTTCGCGGTGCCGGGCCCGCTGGTCGAGACGGCCGTGGCGGCTCCGGTCCTCCTGCGGGACGGCGGGACCGCCCGGCTGGAGGAGATCGCCGCGGGCACGCTCGTGGTGTCGGCCCGTCCGGCGGACGCGCCCGCCTTCCCCGACGCCGACCTCGCCGGGCTCCTCCTGGTCGCCGGGCCGGAGGACGAGGTGTCGATCATCGAGGAACCGGTGCTGACCAGGCACGACTCGGTGGACGCGACCCGCCCGCTCTTCACCGCCGCCTCATCCGGGCCCACCCGGTCGGCCCGCGGGCGCGCGGCGTTCGACCACGCGGCGCTGGCGACGGCCGCGCAACTGCTCGGCCTCGGCCGCAGGCTGCGCGAGGACGCCGTCGGGTACGCGAAGCAGCGGCGGCAGTTCGGTAAGGTCATCGGCTCCTTCCAGGCGGTCAAGCACCTGCTCGCCGACGTCGCGGTGGGCCTGGAGTTCGCCGCCCCGCTCGTCTACCGGGCGGCGTACTCGCTGAGCCATGACGCGCCCACTGCGTCCCGGGACGTGTCCATGGCCAAGAACGCGGCGAGCCAGGCCGTACACCGCGCCGCGCGCACCGCCCTCCAGGTGCACGGCGCGATCGGCTACACCGACGAACTCGACCTGCACCTGTGGCTCAACCGGGTGTGGGCGTTGCGTGCCGCGTGGGGCGATGAAGGGTTTCACAGGACTCGGCTACGCGCCGCCCTGTTCAACGGGGCCCGGCCTGCGCGCATGCCATAGGGCCATAGGGGAGGAACATATATGGGCATCACCCTCGCCAGCGATGTCGGCGGCACGTTCACCGATGTCGTTCTCACGGCGACCGATGGGCGCGTGCAGGTAGCGAAGACCCTCACCACCCCGGACGATCCGACAACCGGGCTGCTGCGCGGCGTGGAGCAGGTGCTCGCGGCCACCGGTGTGCGACCGCAGCAGGTAGAGCGGTTCGTTCATGCGACCACGCTCGCGACCAACGTCATCCTTGAGCGGACGGGCGTCCCGGTGGCGTTCATCACCACGGAAGGCTTCCGCTCCATGCTCGCCCTGGGACGGCAGGCGCGGGTGGAGGAGGAGCGGTACGACCTGGCGTACGAGCGTCCCGAGCCTCCCGTTCCCTTGTCGCACACCTTCGCCGTGCCGGAACGCATCGCGGCCAACGGCGAGGTGCTGCGGCCCCTGGACGAGGAGACCGCCGCCCGCATCGCCTCCGACATCGCCGAGCTGGAAGTGGAGGCCGTGGCCATCTGCCTGCTCCACTCCTACGTCAACCCCGTCCACGAGCAACGCCTGGCGGAAATCGTCCAAGCCGCGCTGCCGGAGGGCACCACCGTGGTGACCTCCTCCTCGGTCTGGCCGGAACTGGGAGAGTACGAGCGCGCCACCACGACCCTCATGTCGGCCTATGTGGGGCCGGTCATGGCCTCGTACCTCCGGCGACTGGGGCGGCGCCTGCGGGACCTGGGCATCACGGCCCCCGTGCACGTGATGGAGTCGGCCGGAGGCGTGCTGCCCGCCACGCTCGCGGCGTCCCGTGCCGTCTACACGATCGAGTCCGGACCCGCCGCAGGGGTCATCGCCGCCGCCCGTGAGGGCGCGCGGCGCGGCCTGGCCGACCTCATCTCCTTCGACATGGGCGGCACGACCGCCAAGGCGGGCCTGGTACGCGGCGGCCGTCCAGGCATCACCCACGAGTTCCAGGTCGGAGGCAAGGGCAGCTATGGCGGGCGCCGCCCCGGCACCGGCGTCCCCATCAAGGTGCCCGCGATCGACCTGGCCGAGGTCGGTTCCGGCGGCGGGTCCATCGCGTGGGTCGAGACGGGCACGCTGAGGGTCGGGCCGCGTTCTGCGGGCGCCGACCCCGGTCCCGCCTGCTACGGACGCGGCGGTGAGTACCCGACCGTGACCGACGCCAACCTGGTCCTCGGCTACCTCGCGCCAGACGGCTTCGGCGAGTTCACGCTGTCGGAGGATAAGGCGCGCGCCGCCATCGAAGAGCATGTCGCCCGTCCACTGAACGTGGACGTGATCGAGGCGGCGGCCGCCATCCACGACATCGCCAACGCGCAGATGGGCGCGGCCGTGCACGTGGTGACGGTACGACGCGGCATCGACCCGCGTGGCTTCACCCTCGTCGCCCTAGGAGGAGCCGCGCCCACCCATGTGGCACGCCTGGCCGAGCGGTTCGGCATCTCACGCGTCCTCGTCCCGCCCAAGGCCGGGGTCGGATCGGCCGTAGGGCTGTTGCACGCCGACCTCGCCATCGAACGCGCCAAGACCTTCCTCGCCCCCGTGAACCATCTCCTGTCCTGCTCGGAGAGCCGTGACGCACTGGGCGAACTGACGGAGGTCTTCGAGGAACTGGAACGCGCAGCGCTCGCCGACCTGGAGACGGACAAGGCCGAATGCATCCGGGCCGTGGGCATCCGCTTCATAGGCCAAGCCCACGCCTTCACCATCGAGCTGCCGACAGGCCCCATCACCCCCGGGACACTGCGGCACGCCACAGACGAGTTCTACAAGCGCTACCACGAGTCGTACGGCATCGAGCTGCGCGACCCGGCCGAACTCACCACCGCCCGCGTCCGCGCCGTCCTCCCGGCAGGCTCGCAGGGCCCGCCTCCGTCCGCGCCGCCACCCGGTTCGTCCGGCACGACCGGGACGCGCCGCGTGTGGCTGGACGGCGCGATGCACGAGATCCCCACCCTCGCGCGGGACGCGTGCGCGCCGGGCGACACACCGTCCGGCCCCTGCGTCATCACCGAACCGCAATGCTCCCTGCTGATCCCGCCCGGCTGGCACGGCACCGTCGACGACCACGGCGCCATCGTCCTTGAGAGGAGCACGGCGTGAGCACGAGCGAAGCCAAGGCCCGCCAGGAGGCGCCACGCGGCGCGGGGGGCGACGCCGACCTGACCGCCGAGATCCTGCGCAACGCGCTGTGCGTCGCGGCGGAGGAGGCCAGCATCGTGGTGGTCCGCTCCGCGTACTCGACGTTCATCGTCGAGGGGGCGGACGCCGCCGCCGCGATCCTGGACGCGGACGGGCGGCTCATCGCCCACTCCCTGTCCACCGCCCTCATCCAGTGCGCCAGCCTGCGCAGCGCCCTCCCGTACGTGATCAAGGCGCATCCGCTCCGCACCATGGCGCCCGGCGACGTGTTCGTCGTCAACGACGTCTACCAGGGCGGGATCCACGCCAACGACCTGCTGGTCTTCCGTCCCGTCTTCATGGACGGGGAGCCCCGCTACTTCACCGGGACGCTCATCCACGTGGCCGACCTGTCGGGACTGTCGGCGGGCGGGATGGCCTCCGACGCCACCGACGTGTACCTGGAGGGCCTGCAACTCCCGCCCGTCCGGATCGCCACCGCCGACGGCCTCGTGGACGACCTGGTCCGTGTCCTGGCCGCCAACAGCCGTACCCCCGAGAAGCTCGTGGGCGACCTGCGCGCGCTGATCGCCGGGGTCAACGTCGCCGCCCGGCGGCTGGAGGAGATCGCCGAATCCCACACCCCGGCCGGGCTCGCGCGGGGCATCGACGCCTACCTCGCGCACACCGAGCACCGCATGCGCACCGGCCTGGCCGCGCTCCCGCAGGGCACGCACCACGGCGAGTACCGGCTGGACAGCGGGCACACGATCCGGGTGGCGGTGACCGTCGACGGCTCCGGCGGCATCGTGGTCGACTTCGACGGGGCCGACGAGCAGGTGCCGCACCCCATCAACTCCGGGTTCTCCCAGACGCACGGCGGCGTGATGTACGCGGTGCGCTGCTTCGTCGACCCGTCCCTGCCGATGAACGAGGGCTGCTTCGCGCCGGTCGACGTCCGGATGCCCGCGGGCTCGCTGGTCAACTGCACTCCCCCGTACCCCGGCGGCGGCCGGTTCGGGACGGTCGCGGCGGCGGAGGAGGCCATCTTCGCCGCCCTGACCAGCGCGTCCCCCGGCAGCGGCGGAGTCGCGGCGTCCGGCATCCTTCAGGCGTTCAGCATCAGCGGGGCGCGCCGGCCGTGGCTGCACATGTCGTTCGACCTGGGCGGCATGGGCGCGCGGGACGGGTACGACGGCCCCGACGCGACGGGCGCCCTGTTCGGCGGCGGGCGCAACATCATCCCGCAGGCCGAGCCCATCGAGGCGCGGCTGCCCGTCAGGATCGAGGAGGTCTCCCTCATCCCCGGCTCCGGCGGCGCCGGGCGCCACCGCGGCGGGCTCGGCACCCGCACCGTGATCCGCATGCTGGACGACGCCCGCGTCGACACCCGGGGCGACCGGCTGCTGCGACCGCCACCGGGCGCGGCGGGCGGCGAGCCGGGACGCGCCGGCGGCTACTACCGCGAACGCCTGGACGGGACGCGCGAACCGCTCGGCGCCAAGGCCACCCGCCAGCCCCTCGCCGCGGGCGAGGCCCTGGTCGTCGAGACGTCCGGCGGTGGCGGGTACGGCGACCCGGCCGAACGCGACCCCGAGGCGATCCGGCGCGACCTGGCCGACGGCCGTGTCACCGGGGAGGACGCGTGAAGTTCGGTGTCCCGCTGGGGCTCGTCCACCCGGGAATCTGGCGGGACCTCGCCGTGGAGGCGGACCGGCTCGGGTTCGAGTCGGTGTGGCTGCCCGAGCACCTGGTCTTCGCGACCGACCTGTCCACCGCCGTGTACCCGGGAACCGACCGTCCCGGCATCAAGCCGGCGACGCCGCTGTTCGACGCGCCCGCCTACCTGTGCGCCATCGCCGCCGTCACGAAGCGCGTACGGCTCGGCACCGCCGTCTACCTCTACGCGCTGCGGCACCCGTTCGTGGCCGCGCGCGCGTTCGCGACCCTCGACCACGTCTCCGGCGGCCGGGCGATCGCCGGGATCGGCGCCGGCTGGTACGAGGGGGAGTGGCGGGCCGCCGGGATCGACTTCGCGACGCGCGGGCCCCGGCTGGACGAGGCGATCACGGTCTCCCGGCGCCTGTGGACGGAGGACGCCGTCGAGCATCACGGCGAGTTCTTCGACTTCCCCGAGGTCGCGTTCGAGCCCAAACCCGTCCAGGAACGCCTCCCGATCATCGCGGGCGGCGAGTCCAAGGCCGCGCTGCGCCGCGCCGCGACCCTGTGCGACGGCTGGATCAGCATGCCGCAGAACCTGGAGACCATCGGGCCCCAGCTGGACCGCCTGCGCGCGTACCGGAAGGACGCGGGACGGGAGGACGAGCCGTTCGAGATCACCGTCCACGCCTACGAGCTGTCCGGCCCGGACGAGGTCGCCGAATGGGAGGCGCTGGGCGTGGACCGGCTGATCGTGCGGCCGTGGCGGCGCACCGGCGAGGCCCTCCAGCGGCTCGGCGACTTCGCCGCCGCCTACCGGTTGCCGCGGTACTCGTAGATCCTCACCGTGGGGCGGCCGTCGTGCCAGGTGGCGATCACCGAGGAGGAGCGGTCGTCGTCGATGAAGTCCACCCGCAGCCAGCCATGGTTGCCCCACACCCGCGTCTCGTACCCGGGGTTCGGCGTCGCCGACACCAGCCGCACGCCGCGCCGCCTGCCCTTGTCGCAGATCGCCAGCACCGCCCGGCCACCGCGGGTGGAGAAGCCCCGGATCTCGGCCTGCCGCTCGTGGTCCTCATCGTGGGCGGCCCTGCGGTCGCGGGACGGTGAGGGCGAGGGCGACAGGGTCTCCGAGGCCGACTGGTCGTCTCCGGCGCCGTCCCGGGCCGCGGGAGTGCCGACGCTGCCCGGCGGCGTGGACGGGCTGGCGTAGATCACCGGGCCTGACCAGGGCTCCGGCGCCGCACGGTCGAAGATCGCGCCGCGCACGACGTCCCGTACGCCCAGCCAGGAGAGCGCGACGGCCGCCGTCGTCACGATCAACCAGGGGGCAACGTACGACATTGCGCCACGCATGGCCCACATCGTGGCATACGGTGCGGGCATGTCGAGTGTGCTCGTGGTGGAGGACGACCCGAACGTCCGGACGGCCCTCATCCGTGAACTCAGCGCACGGTCGCACGTGGTGCGCAGCGTCGGGACCGCCATGGACGCCCTGAGAGAGGTCACCCAGTCGCCTCCCGACGTGGTGATCCTCGATCTCGGACTGCCCGACCTGGACGGCGCCGAGGTGCTGAAGATGCTCCGCGGCATCTCCGACGTGCCGGTGATCATCGCGACCGCGCGGGACGACGAGCCCGAGATCGTCCGGCTGCTCAACGCGGGCGCCGACGACTACCTGATCAAACCGTTCTCCGCCGAGCATCTCAGCGCCCGGCTGGCCGCCGTGCTGCGCCGCTCGTCCCGGTCCGGGCCCACCGCGGAGATCCGCGTCGGCGGCCTGCACATCGACCTGGACCGGCGCGAGGCCGCCTTGGACGGCGCCCCGCTGGAACTCACCCGACGCGAGTTCGACCTGCTCGCCTACCTCGCCGCCCGTCCCGGACGGGTCGTGGCGCGCCGCGAGCTGCTCGCCGAGGTGTGGCGGCAGGCGTACGGCGACGACCAGACCATCGACGTGCACCTGTCCTGGTTGCGCCGCAAACTCGGCGAGACCGCCGCCTCCCCCCGCTACCTGCACACCGTCCGCGGAGTCGGGGTCCGCCTCGCCGACCCGGACAAGACATGAGACGTACGCTCGTCCTGGTCTCGCTGGCCGTCACCTCGATGGTCGCGCTGGCCTTCCTGATCCCGCTGGCGCTGACCGTGCGGGAGATCGCCCGCGACCGGGCCCTCACCACCGCCGAACGGCAGGCCAGCGCGCTCGGCCCGGTCCTGGTCGTCACCGAGGACCCGGGCGCCCTCGAACGGGCCGTCCTCAGCACCACGGCCGGCGCGGCCCGCCGGATGGCCGTCCACATGCCCGACAACACCGTCGTCCCCCAGGGGCCGCGCAGCGGGTCCAGGGCCCGGCTCGAACAGATCACCGAGGCGGCCCGCCGCGGCCGCTCCTACACCACCAAGGTCGAGGGCGGCCACGTCCTGCTCCAGCCCGTCTCCCTCGACGCCGGCCGCACCGCCGTCGTCGAGGTCTTCATCCCCGACGAGGACCTGACCCGCGGCGTCACCAGCGCCTGGCTGGTCATGACCGCCGTCGCCGCCGCCCTGGTGGCCGGCTCCGTCGCGGTCGCCGACCGGCTCGGCGCCCGCATGATCCGCTCCACCCGCCGGCTCGCCGAGGCCGCCGCCGCGTTCGGCGAGGGCGACCTGCGCGTCCGCATCGACCCCGACGGCCCGCCCGAGCTGATGGAGGCCGGCCTGGCGTTCAACGCCATGGCCGACCACGTCGTCCAGCTCCTGGCCGCCGAACGGGAGATGGCCGCCGACCTCTCGCACCGCCTCCGCACCCCCCTGGCCGCGCTCAGGCTCAACGCCGAGGCGCTGGGCAACGGCCCCGTCGCCGACCAGACCCGCGAGGCGGTCAGCCGCATCGAGCAGGAGGTCGACCAGATCATCCGCACCGTCCGCAAACCCACCGCGCGCGGCAGCTGCGACGCCTCCAAGGTCCTGCGGGAACGCGTCGCGTTCTGGTCGGTGCTGGCCGAGGACGAGGGCCGCTCCTGCGAACTCATCGGCGCCGACGAGCCCGCCCCCCTGCCCATCCCCGCCACCGAGCTGGCCGCCGCGCTGGACGCCCTCCTCGGCAACGTCTTCCGTCACACCGCCGAGGGCACCGACTTCGCCGTCACCCTCCACGTCGGCAAGGGCCTCACCGGCATCCTCGTGGCGGACGCGGGCCCCGGCATCTCCGACCCCGAGGCCGCGTTGAAACGCGGCAGCAGCGGCGGCGGCTCCACCGGCCTGGGCCTCGACATCGCCCGCCGCGCCGCCGAGGCCACCGGCGGCCACCTCCGCATCCACCGCTCCGTCCTGGGCGGCGCCCAGATCCAGATGTGGTTCCGCACCAAGTGGCTCCCACCCCAACGCCGCTCCCGCCGCCTGGTCCGCCGCCGCCACTCCCGCCTCTGACACCCAGCCCAGAGTGATCCAGGCTCCCGCTTGACCCGGGCCCGGCCGCCTTCGCGGATTAGCGCGTCGTGCAGTTCCGCGGCGGTGGAGCCGATGACGGTCGGATCCACTCCGGCCGCGGGATCGTGCAGCGTAGCCACCCAGTCGCCCAGCCGTCCGTCTGATCGGACCAACCGCCAGATCCGGTGCCCGTTGAACACCTCGCGAAGTTCCGCGAGTTTCGCGCTCTTCATTGCTGAAAACACTCCTCGTCGCCCGGTCTCGCTTGCGAAATGACCTGACCAGCCTGACGAATCGGATCACCCTCGGCTACGGATCGATCTCAAGCCGTCAACAGGTGATCGGAGCCCTCTTTCAAGGCGTCTGTGAGGCATACGTTCGAGGCGTTGTTGATCACAGGACTTCTGCAGACGGAAGATTACGCGCGTGCGGTGTTGCTGACAGTCCAGCGACCCGAGGATGTTGGATCCCCATGGCGATCTGATCTGGCCCTCGCCCGCCCTGCCGGGCTCGGTGCACGACCTGACCGCGGCCCGCAAGCACGGCATCATCGACCACCTGACCTTCTGGGCGATCGTCGGCTACGCCGACAAGGAGTACATCGGCGCAGGCGGCGCGATCAGCACCCCTTACAAGCGCAAGAAGCGCTGCAATCCGGGGAAACGCAAGAAGCTGTTCAACCGGTACCACGCCAAGGTCCGCGCCGTGGGGGAACGCGGCGCCGCCACCCTCAAGGACTGGCACATCCTGCGCAAGGCCCGCTGCTCACCCAGCCGCC
>NZ_JBIMPP010000082.1:0-31376 GCF_043906805.1 Actinomadura sp. SCN-SB
TCAAGGCGAGCGGCGGGGGCCGGTGGCCCCGCACCGGGGGGTGTGGGGGGTCGCCCCCCCCACATATGTCACAGCCCTCCTCCTAGGGCGGCTATGGGGGTTTCTAGTTTTTCCCCCGAGCCGTCGCGGCGGCCTATTGCGTGGTCGATGGGGAGGGGCTTGCCTGTGTCGGAGGCGGCCTTGACGGGGGTGGGGCCGGCCCAGGCCATGATCAGGGTGTCTTCGCCCTTGAGGAAGCGGTGGCAGCGTACGCCTCCGGTGGCGCGGCCCTTGGCGGGGAAGTCGGCGAAGTCGGAGACCTTGATCGCGCCGGTCTGGGTGCCGGGGAGGGCCGAGGACGACCCGGAGATCGTCACGACGCGGGACTCCCGGGACGGGTCGAGGGCGCCGAACCAGATGACCCGGGCACCGGCCGACAGTTTGATGCCCGCCATGCCGCCCGCCGCGCGGCCCTGGGGGCGGACGTTGGAGGCCGCGAAGTGCAGCAGTTGCGCGTCGCTGGTGATGAACACCAGATGGTCGTCGTCGGCGGCCATCACGGCGCCGACGACCTCGTCGTCGTCCTTCAGGGAGATGACCTCGAACTCGTCGCGGTTGGCCGGGTAGTCGGGGACGACGCGCTTGACGACGCCCTGGACCGTCCCCAGGGCGAACGGGGCGTCGAGGGCGGCCAGGCCCACGACGCGTTCGCCGGGTTCGAGTTCGACGTATTCGGTGACCGCGGCGCCGCCCGCCAGGGACGGGGGTGAGGCCGAGGTCGGCAGTGTGGGCAGGTCGATGACCTCGATGCGGATCATCCGTCCCCTGGAGGTGACGGCGCCCACCTGGGAGCGGGCGGTGGCGCGTACGGCCGACACCAGGACGTCGTGCGGGGCGCGGGGGCCGTCCGTGGCGAGCGGCTCGGCGGAGGCGGTGCGGGCCAGGAGACCGGTGGACGACATCAGCACCAGGCACGGGTCGTCGGCGACCTCCAGTGGCACCTCGGCGGTCGCGGCCTGGCCGGACGATTCGAGCAGCACGGTGCGGCGCGGGGTGGTGTACTCCTTGGCGACCGCGGCCAGTTCCTTGGACACCACGCCGCGCAGCTTCTTCTCCGATTCGAGGATCGCGGTGAGCTGGGCGATCTCCTTGGTGAGCTGCTCCTTCTCCTTCTCCAGCTCCAGCCGGTCGTAGCGGGTGAGGCGGCGCAGCGGCGTGTCGAGGATGTACTGGGCCTGGACGTCCGACAGCTCGAAGATCTGCATCAGCCGGGACTTGGCCTGGGCGGCGTCGTCGCTGTCGCGGATGACCTGGATGACCTCGTCGATGTTGAGCAGCGCGATCATCAGGCCGTCGACCAGGTGGAGGCGGTCCTCGCGCTTCTTGCGGCGGTGGGCCGAGCGGCGCCGGACGACCTCGATGCGGTGGTCGACGTACACCTGGAGCAGGTCCTTGAGCCCCAGCGTGCGGGGCTGGCCGTCGACCAGCGCCACGTTGTTGATGCCGAAGGTCTCCTCCATCGGCGTCAGCCGGTAGAGCTCGGCCAGCACCGCCTCCGGGTTGAAGCCGTTCTTGACCTCGATGACCAGCCGCAGCCCCACGTTGCGGTCGGTGAGGTCCTTGAGGTCGGAGATCCCGTTGAGCCGCTTGGCGTTGACCAGCTCCTTGATCTTGGCCTTGACCCGTTCGGGGCCGACCGCGTACGGGAGCTCGGTGACCACGATGCCCTTGCGGCGCGGGGTGACGTTCTCGATGTGCGCGGTGGCGCGGGTGCGGAAGGTGCCGCGGCCCCGCTCGTAGGCGTCGCGGATGCCGTCCAGGCCCACGATCCGGCCGCCGGTCGGCAGGTCGGGCCCGGGGACGAAGCGCATCAGGTCTTCGAGCGTGGCGTCCGGGTGGTCGATCAGGTGCCGGGCGGCGGCGACGACCTCGCCCAGGTTGTGCGGGGCCATGTTGGTGGCCATCCCGACCGCGATCCCGGACGCGCCGTTCACCAGCAGGTTCGGGAACGCGGCGGGCAGGACCTCGGGCTCGCTCTCCTGGCCGTCGTAGTTGGGCCGGAAGTCGACGGTGTCCTCGTCGATGGACTCGACCATCAGGGTGGCCTCGCGGCTCATCCGCGCCTCGGTGTACCGCATGGCGGCGGGCAGGTCGTCGCCGCCGAGCGAGCCGAAGTTGCCGTGCCCGTCGACCAGCGGCATCCGCATCGCCCACCGCTGGGCCATCCGCACCATGGCGTCGTAGATGGGGCTGTCGCCGTGCGGGTGCAGCTTGCCCATCACCTCGCCCACGACGCGGGCGCACTTGACGTGGCCGCGGTCGGGGCGCAGCCCCATGTCGTTCATCGAGTAGACGATCCGCCGCTGGACGGGCTTGAGCCCGTCCCGGGCGTCGGGGAGCGCCCGCTGGTAGATGACCGAGTACGCGTACTCGAGAAAGCTGCCGCGCATCTCCTCGGAGACATCGACGTCGATGATGTTCTCTTCGAAGTCGGGCGGTGGAGGGGCCTGGGATCCGCGTCGTGCCATGTGGGACATTGTGGCGGGTCCCTGAGACAGATTCGCACCGCACCGCCTTCCGGCGCGCCGGAAAAACCGGGGGTGGTGGACGGGGCGATCGCCGAGGAGGTATGCGATGAGCCCGCTGGCCGACTTCCAGAACGAGATCTACCTGAACGGACTCGGCGACGTCCTCCCGGAGCTGCCGACCGATCTGACCAGGCTGGAGGCGCTGGCCGCCGAGCGGCTCACCGAACGGGCGTTCGGGTACGTGGCCGGGTCGGCGGGCAGCGAGGCGACCGCGCGGGCCAACCGGGCGGCCTTCGACCGGTGGCGGATCGTGCCGCGGATGCTCCGGGACGTGGCTCACCGCGACCTGTCGGTGGAGGTGCTGGGCACGGCGATGCCCGCGCCCGTCCTGCTGGCCCCCATCGGCGTCCAGTCCACGTTCCATCCGGACGGGGAACTGGCGACGGCGCGGGCGGCGGCGTCGTGCGGGCTGACGATGGTGTCCAGTACGGCCGCGTCCTACACGATGGAGGAGGCGGCCGAGGCGAACGGGGACGGCGCCCGCTGGTACCAGCTGTACTGGCCCAAGGACCGCGACCTGGCCGCCAGCTTCCTGGGACGCGCGAAGGCGGCCGGCTACAGCGCCCTGGTCGTGACGTTGGACACGTTCACGATGGCGTGGCGGCCGCGCGACCTGGATCAGGCGTACCTGCCGTTCCTGCGCGGGGTGGGCGTCGCGAACTACTTCGCCGACCCGGTCTTCCAGAAGGCGGTCGGCGGGCCGGTGACCGACGCCAACCGCGACACCGCCCTCCTGCACTGGGTCGCCAACTTCGGGAATCCCACGCTGACCTGGGATGATCTGGGCTTCCTGCGGGAGCACTGGGACGGCCCGATCGCGCTCAAGGGCATCCAGCATCCCGACGACGCCCGCCGCGCCGTGGCCGCGGGGATGGACGGGGTGATCGTCTCCAACCACGGCGGGCGGCAGGTGGACGGGGCCATCGCGTCCTTGGACGCGCTCCCGGCCATCGTGGAGGCCGTGGGGGACCGGACGACGGTGCTGTTCGACAGCGGCGTCCGTACGGGTGCCGACATCGCCAAGCCGCTCGCCCTGGGCGCCAAGGCGGTGCTGGTGGGACGCCCCTACGCCTACGGGCTCGGCCTCGGTGGTGAGGCGGGTGTGCGGCACGTCTTGCGCTGCATGATGGCCGAGTTGGAACTCACGCTGACGTTGTCGGGCCACACCCGCCCCGGTGACCTGAGCCCGGACGTCCTGGCCCGCGTCGAGTAACCGGGCGCGCCCGTCAGGCGGGGGTGGCGATGGCCGGGCCGAGGTCGAGGGTGCCCAGGACGGTGCCGTCCTCGGACAGGGCCTCCACCACAGGGGCCCGGCGCGCCCCCCACACCACGACCGCGTGCCCGTGCGCGGGGACCTTCAGCAAGCGGCTGCCCACGCGCAGGGCGGCGACCTCTGAGGCCACCCACAGGCGGGCCTGGCTGACCCACTTGGCCCCCCAGGGAAGCAGGCGGTTGGCGTTGCGGACGGTCTTGCCCGTGCCGTAGCGGAGGAGGTGCCCGCCGAGCTCGGCGGCGGAGCGGCGGGCCAGGGGCTGGTCGGGCGCGGCTCCGCCCGCGCCGCCCAGCTCCAGCCACTCGCCGTCGCGGCGGTGGAACGTCCAGCCCTCGATGAAGGGCGGGACGCTGCGCGTGAGGTCGCCCTGCCTTCTTAGGAACGTGACAACGGCGATGTCGCCGTCGACGTCGAGGCAGAGCGGCACGAACTCCTGGCCGTCGTCCAGGCCGGCGTGGGCGGTTTCGGGCAGGCCGTCCCGGAGCAGCCGCAGGCACTCGGCGTGCACGTCGTGGTCGTTCATCTTCCGCTGACCTCGTGGATTGAGCAGGGGTGGGGAGGACTCGGCAAGCAGGGGTCGGGAGGGCATGGCAAGGGCCCTCCCGGTGAGGGCCCCTCAAGCTGATCCACTCTAAACGTCCAAGTCGCCTAGTTTCACCCGTCTCGATCAGTCCTGCTCGTCACACTTTCGCGTCGGCCGCCACGGGCGGCTCGCCCGGCCCGTCTGTCCTCGTCCCGGTGACGAAGCGTTTCCGTGTTGTCGCGGATGGTGAACGGTGGCGCGGTTCGCCGCGGATGCCCTTCGCCTGTCGTCGGCGGCTGATAGGACGGTTCCCTCCACATCGTGAAAGGGATCCGATGGCCATATACCAGCATCTCGACACGTTCGCCGGAAAAGCGGTGGCCGACTTCCAGCACGAGCACCAGGGGGAGGACGCCGCCTCCATCTACGGGACCGCCGAGAAGACCCTGGCGGGGGAGCCGTCCTCGGACGCCGGTGACCACGCCTGGCGGATCGGGAGCTGGTACGAGGGCCCCGAGTTCGCCGACGTCCTGCAGAAGTTCCTGGACGCGCCAGGGGCCGCGGCGGTGACGCACCTGGTCGTCGGCTACTGGGGCGCCGACTACGACGAGGGCGCCGCCGACCCGGTGCGGTTGCTGGTGGACGCCGCCGACCGGTTGCCGTCCCTGCGCGCGCTGTTCCTCGGCGACATCGTGATGGAGCAGGCGGAGATCTCCTGGATCGAGCAGTCCGACATCACGCCGCTGTTCGGTGCCTTCCCCCTGCTTGAGCACCTGGAGGTACGGGGCGGTCTGGATCTGGCGCTGAGGCCGTTCACCAGCACCGTCCTGAAGACGCTGCGGTTCGAGTCCGGCGGCCTGCCCCGCGCCGTCGTACGGGCGCTGGGCGAGAGCGACCTGCCCGCGCTGGAGCACCTCGACCTGTGGCTGGGCGTCGGCAACTACGGCGGCGACGCGACGGTCGCCGATCTGGCGCCGATCCTGGGCGGCGGACGGCTGCCGTCCCTGCGCCATCTCGGCCTGGAGGACAGCGAGATCCAGGACGAGCTCGCCGCCGCGGTCGCCGGGGCGCCGATCGTGGCGAGGCTGGAATCGCTCAGCCTGGCCATGGGCGTCCTCACCGACCGAGGTGCCGAGTCGCTGCTGTCCGGGCAGCCGCTCACCCACCTGACGTCCCTCGACCTGCACCACCACTACCTGACCGAGCCGATGGCCGACCGTGTGCGCGCGGCGCTGCCCGGGGTGGCCGTCGACCTGAGCGAGGGGCACGACGCGCAGGACCGCTGGCCCTACGTGGCCGTGTCCGAATGATCGCGAGAATAAGGCGAACCAGGCGAACCAGGACCGCGAGGACACGTTGATCAACGAGTATCTGACCGAGTTCGCCGGGCTGCCCGTGGAGGAGTTCACGGGGGACCTCGGCGACGACGGGGCCGAGAATGGCGCGCTGGATCCCTCCCGGGTCGCCTGGAGGGTCGGCTACGTCATGGCCGACAACGGGGTGCATCTGTGGGACTTCTCCGAGAACTTCGTCCGGTTTCTCGATGCCGTCGACACCGCCAGGGTGACGCACCTGGTCATCGGCTGGTGGGAGTACGACCACGACCCCGTCGAGGTGCTGAGCGAGGCCGCCGGTGACCTGCCGAACCTGCGGGCGCTGTTCCTCGGCGACATCCTCGACTGGGAACAGCACATCTCCTGGATCGAGCAGTCCGACCTCACCCCGCTGTTCCAGAAGTACCCGTCCCTTGAGCACGTGGAGGCGCGCGGCGGGCAGGGCCTGATGTTCGAGCCCATGCGCCACGAACGGCTGAGGACGGTCCGTTTCGAGTCCGGAGGGCTGCCCGCTGAGGCCGTCCAGGGGGTGGCGGGCAGCGACCTGCCCGCGCTCGAACACCTGGACCTGTGGCTGGGCGCGGAGGACCGCGGGCGGACGGCCACGCTGGACGACCTGGGTCCCGTCCTGACCGGCGAGCGGTTCCCCGCGCTGCGACGGCTCGGCCTCCAGAACGCCGACATCCAGGACGAGGTCGCCGCCGCGATCGCGTCAGCGCCGGTCGTGGCCCGCCTGGAGTCGCTGGCGCTGTCCATGGGCGCGCTGTCGGACCGTGGCGCCGAGGCGCTGCTGACCGGCCAGCCCCTGACCCACCTGAAGGACCTCGACCTGCACCACGCGTTCCTGTCGGAGGACATGGTGGAGCGCATCCGCAAGGCGCTGCCCGGTGTCTCCCTGGACCTGACCGACGCGACCGGTGCCGCGACCTGGCTGCGTCGCGACCGCGTCTGGGATAGCGCCGGTTCCTACATAGCGGTGTCCGAATGATGTTCACCGTGCTTGGTACGCCGGGTGACCGCCGCACCGAGCTGTTCGCCGCCGCCTGCCGCCGTGCGGGCGTGCCCCCGCCTCACCTCGTCCCCTGGATGGACGCCGTGCGGGGTGACCCGTCGATAGCGCCGGGCTCGCTGCTGCGCTTGGACTCGCCTGGCGAGGACGCGGAGATGGATGCGTTGCTGCGCGGTCCGGGAGATCCCGCCCGGGTGGGCGGAGGCGCGCGATGGTACGCGTCCTTCACCTCCGCCCTGGAACGGGTCGCCGCCGCGGGGGAACGGGCGGGCGCACGGCCGCTCAACGACGTGGCCGAGATCGCGGTGATGTGCGACAAGCGGCGCTGCCACGCGCTCCTTGAGTCGGCGGGCGTGCCCGTCCCGGAGGCGCTGCCGCCCGTCCACGGCTACGCGGAACTGCGCGAGCGGATGGCGGACGCGGGCATGCCACGGGTGTTCGTCAAACCGGCGCATGGGTCGTCCGCGTCCGGCGTGGTGGCCTTGCAGACCGGGCGCCGGGGCCGGATCAGGGCCATCAGCTCTGCGGCGCCCTCGCCCGGCGGGGACGGCTACTACAACTCGCTGCGCGTCCAGACGTACGAGACCGAGGCCGAGGTGGCGCGGCTCATCGACACGCTGGCCCCGGACGGGCTCCACGTGGAGCGGTGGCTGCCCAAGGCGGCGCTGGACGACCGCGTCCTCGACCTGCGCGTGGTCGTGACCGCGGGGGAGCCGTCGCATGTGGTGGTGCGCAGCAGCCGGTCGCCCATGACCAACCTGCACCTCGGAGGGACGCGGGGCGACGTGGACGCCGTGCGCCGGGCGATGGGGGAGCCTGGCTGGGAGCGGGCCCTTGACGTCGCGGCGCGGGCGGCGGCGTGCTTCCCGCGCAGCCTGATGGTGGGCGTGGACCTGCTCGTCCAGATCGGCTGGCGGCGGTACGCGGTCGGCGAGGTGAACGCGTTCGGCGACCTGCTGCCCGGGATCACCGGCCTGCCCGGCACCCGGTTCGCCGGGCAGGACACCTACACCGCCCAGGTCACCGCCGCTCAGGCGCAGGTCGCCGCGATCCCGTGAGACGTCCCGGCATGTACGACATGAACGAGATCATCGGCAGTCACGACGTGCTGCTGGTGACGCTGGACACGCTGCGCTACGACGTGGCCGCCGAACTCGCCGCCACCGGGCAGACGCCGAACCTCTGCCGCCTCCTCCCAGGGGGCCAGTGGGAACGCCGCCACACCCCTGGAAGCTTCACCTACGCCGCACACGCCGCGATGCTGGCGGGGTTCCTGCCTACACCGGCACGTCCAGGCCCACACCCACGCCTGTTCGCCGGCCGCTTCCCTGGGAGCGAGACCACCGCCCCTGGCACCTGGGTGTTCGACACCGCCGACCTGCCGTCCGGGCTCGCCCAGGCGGGGTACCACACCGTCTGCGTCGGCGGCGTCGGCTTCTTCAACAAGCTCACACCCCTCGGCTCCGCCCTGCCCGCCCTCTTCGCCGAGAGCCACTGGGAACCCGGGTTCGGCGTCACCGACCCCGACTCCCTCCCCAACCAGATCGACCGCGTCGCCGAGATCCTGCGTCGGCTCCCGCCCACACGACGGCTGTTCCTCCTGCTCAACGTCGCGGCCCTGCACCAGCCGAACTGGTTCTACCTGGACGGGGCCGCACCCGGCGACGACTCGCGCGACTCCCACGCCGCCGCGCTCCGCCACGCCGACCGGCACCTCGGCCGCCTGTTCGCCCTCGTGCGCCGCCCCTCCTTCGTGATCGTCTGCTCCGACCACGGGACGGCGTACGGCGAGGACGGCCACACCGGCCACCGGATCGGCCACGAGGTCGTCTGGACCGTCCCATACGGAGAGTTCGTTCTGACATGACCGGTCCCTATCAGCAGTACGTCTACGCCTATCCGCACAAGACCGCGTACCGCCCACTCACCCCCCGCCCCTCGCTCCACTCCGTGTGGGGTGAGGAGGACCGTTCCGCGCTCTTCCTCTACCTGCACATCCCCTTCTGCGAGATGCGGTGCGGCTTCTGCAACCTCTTCACCCGTACCGGAGCACCCGAAGACCTCACCCGCGCCTACCTGGACGCCCTCGACCGCCAGGCGACCGCCGTCCAGGACGCGCTGGGCGACGCCACGTTCGCCATGGCCGCCTTCGGAGGCGGAACCCCCACTTACCTGAACGCCCGCGAACTGGAACGCCTCTGCGACATCGCCGCGCGCTTCGCCTCCCTGGGATCGATCCCGCTGGGCGTGGAGACGTCCCCGGCGACCGCGACGACCGACCGCCTCACCGTCCTCGCCGAACGCGGCACGACCCGCGTCTCGATCGGCGTCCAGAGCTTCCTGGACGAGGAGGCCCGCGCCGCCGTCCGGCCCCAGAAGCGAGCCGAGGTGGAGGCCGCCCTGGACCGGATCCGCGCCGTGGGCTTCCCCACCCTCAACATCGACCTCATCTACGGCATCGACGGCCAGACCCCTGCCACCTGGCTGCACTCCCTGGACACCGCCCTGACGTGGCGTCCCGAGGAGCTCTACCTCTACCCGTTGTACGTCCGCCCGCTGACCGGCCTGGCCCGCCGCGGGTCGTGGGACGACCAGCGCATGGAGCTCTACCGCCTGGGCCGTGACCACCTTCTCGCCAACGGCTACGAGCAGGTCTCCATGCGCATGTTCCGCCTCCCCGCCGCCACGCCCACCGGAACGGAGTACTGCTGCCAACGCGACGGAATGGTGGGCCTGGGCTGCGGCGCCCGCTCCTACACCACGCGCCTGCACTACTCGTTCGAGTACGCGGTCGAGGCCAGGCACGTCCGAGCCATCATCGACGACTACGTGGCGGAAACCGACTTCACCACGGCCCGGGTCGGCTTCTCCCTGAGCGACGACGAACGCCGGCGTCGTCACCTCATCCAGTCCCTGCTCCAGGCCGAGGGACTGGACCGTGCCACCTACCGCGCCCGTTTCGGCACCGACGCCGCCGAGGACTTCGACCTGTCCACGTTCACCGAGCGGGGCTGGCTGGACCGAACCGAGACGACCCTGCGCCTGACCCCTGAAGGGCTGGCTCGCTCCGACGCGATAGGCCCCGCCCTCTTCTCTCCAGCCGTCCACCGGCTGATGACCACCTACGAAGCGCGTTGACCTGGCTGTGGATGCCCTGGCCGGGGAGGGGATGTCGGCAGGCGGCCTTGGCGGGTGCAACGTCTGGTTTGGCTGAAGGGGCGCGGCGAACGATGCGGAGGGTTTTCGCTTGGAAGAACATCTGACGGTTCTGTATCGAGGGCCGCTGGCCAGTTGCGACTACGACTGTCCGTACTGCCCCTTCGCCAAGCGGAGGGACACCCCTGAGCAGTTGCGGGCGGATCGGGAGGCGCTGGAGCGCTTCGTCGGGTGGGTACGGGAACAGGACCACGAGATCTCCGTGCTGTTCACGCCCTGGGGCGAGGGCCTGGTCCGGTCCTGGTACCGGCGCGCGCTCGTGGAACTCAGCCATCTTCCGCACGTGCGACGGGCCGCGATCCAGACGAACCTCAGCCACCGCGTCGACTGGACGGCGGACGCGGACCTGTCCCGGCTCGCCCTGTGGTGCACCTACCACCCAGGGCAGGTGCCCTACGAACGCTTCCTCGGCAAGTGCAGCGACCTAGCCGGACGCGGAGTGCGCTTCAGCGTGGGCATCGTCGGCAAGGCCGAGCACCTCGACGCCGCCCGCCGGCTCCGGGCCGACCTCCCCGCGGACGTGTACCTCTGGGTGAACGCCGCCGAGGGCGCCACCTACACCGACGCCGACGCCGCGCTCTGGAGCGAGATCGACCCGCTGTTCGGCTTCAGCCGTGACCCGCACCCCAGCCGCGGCCTGCCCTGCCGGACGGGCGAGACCGTGATCTCAGTGGACGGTAACGGCACGGTACGGCGCTGCCATTTCGTCCCGTCCGTGCTGGGGAACCTCTACGACGGGTCGTTCCGTGCGGCCCTGCGCCCGCGTCCATGCCCGCTGGACCTCTGCGATTGCCACATCGGCTACGTCCATCTGGAGCCGTTGGGCCTCTACGGCGTCTTCGCGGGCGGCGTCCTGGAACGCGTCCCCTCCGCCTGGCCCTCGTGATCGGTGCAGGGCGGGTGTCCCCTGATGACTAGGGAAGTGGTCATCAAGGGACACCCGCCCAGGCTGGCCGGGTGCTACCCGACCGGTCTGGGCGGCCCCGTGAGGGACCGTCGTGCGCGGGGGCCGTTCAGGTTTCCTTCTGGGGACGGTAGTCGGACTCGTCCATCCCGAACGTCCAGGCGACCCCCTCTCTGGCCGTGCGCGTACGGGGCGGGACGCGCAGGTAGTAGGTGCGGTGCGAACCGTCGGGCTCGGGCGTTGAGTTCACCACCTCGACCATCACGATCGGCTCGTCGCCTTCAAGCTCGATGCGCCACAGCACGCCGGTCTCGTCCCGGTGGACCGGCTTGGCACCGGTCTCGGCCAGGTAGCGCTCATAGCCGTAGATCTCAAGCATGACCCGGCGCTGCTCGGCGTTGGACTCGGCGTCGATGCGGGCGGGGGACAGGTCGGTCAGCGACTCGATGAAGCCCGCGGGCAGCGGCATGCCCCGCCAGGCGTGCAGCGCGAACCCGTCGGAGTACGCCAGGGCGGGCCCGTCGCCGCGGTGCAGGCGTCCCGGTTCGTCGCGGTGCAGCTCGACCGGACGCTCGGAGACGATCACGACGCGCTCGTACGGCCACCACCAGCCCGCCACGCGGGCGACCTCGGCCACCCCGGACAGAACGGTGCCGGGAGGGCCGTCCGTCCCGAGGCCGCCCAGGGATTCGACCAGCGACAGCCAGGGCGCGTCGTGCTGGCCCAGGATCGCGTCGAGCGTCGCGCCGCGCAGCCGTGCCACGTTCCTGTGGTCGTTGGCGGCGGGAAGCCCGCCGATGGCCTCCCGGATCCGCAGCACGAGCTCGTCGACCTGGCTCCAGAGGCGTCCGCCGGTCTGCGCCCAGGCTTGCGCCCAGCGCTCCGGTCCCAACTCGGACGACGCGGAGCCGCGAGCCTGCTCCCAGGGGTCGGTACGCAGGGCCTCCCGTACGCTCGCGCCCGCATCGTTCACATCGACCAGGGAGGAGGCCGCCTCAAGGTAGCCGCTCAGCCGCTTGGTCTTCTTCGACAGCCGTTGCCGCAACTCCTCCCCATGGCCCGCGATCAGGGCGGCGGCGACCGTCCCGAACGCGGGTGAAGGGACCCAGACGATGCGCTCTGGGGCGGCGAGCCCCGCGGCGGCGTACGCGGCGTGGACTCCGGCCTCGGCCCGTTCACGCTCGTCGGGGCCGGTCGGGCCCGACGCGAACGCGGCGGCCTGCCAGTCGAGGACGATGTCGCCGCGCGAACGCGCGGGAACGGCCGGTGCCTCAGGCCCGGAACGCTTCTCTGGGGCGTCGGTGACGGCCTCGGACGGCATGGGGGGTGTGGTGGGCACGTTGGTCTCCGGTAAGGGTCAGGTCAGTCGGCGACGACGCGGACGGCGCCCGGCACGTACTCGCGCTGCCGGACGACCCGGTACCAGCCCTTGGGCAGCGTGATCGCGGCGTGCTCCTCGTGCACCAGCCGCCCTCCTGACGGCAGGTGCAGGTGGTCGGGGACGAACGGGTCGGAGTCGCGCAGAAGCACGCCGGGCGCGGCGATCGCGTGCGCGTGACCGGTGGCCTCGCCCAGGGCGAGCACCATGCGCCCCCGGTCGTCGCGGGGCGCGGGCGGCAGGTCACGGACGGTCTGCGGGACCTCCTCCTCGGGGATGGGCAGGATGAGGATGTCTCCCTGTCGGTACATGCGCGAGAAGATAGCGAGAGCCACCGACATTCGGCTCTCGTCCGATCGCGTCAGGGCTAGTAGCCGCGCGTGCGGCGTGCGGCGGGGCGGGCCCAACGGCCGGACGCGCTGAGACCGACGTGCTGGAAGGCGCGGACGAGCTCGCCGCCGAGGTTGACACCCGCGCCGAGCGCGAGCGCGACGGACAGCGCGCCGATGAGGCTGAGCACGCCGCCCTGGGGATCCCCGGTGTTGAGCTCCACCATGGCCCGATAGAGCAAGGTCCCGGGGAGCAACGGTGAGATGGCCGGGACCACGTACGGCAGGATGGGCGCACGGCGGCGCCGGGCGAGCATGCTGGCGAATATGCCGATGATGACGGCGGAGATGGCCGCGCTGAAGACCGGGGCCACCCCCCAGTGGTGCAGGCGCACGTAGATGCTCCAGATGAGCGCCCCGCCGATGGCCGCGGCGAAAAGCACATTCCTGGGGACGGCCAGCGACACCGCGAACGCCAACCCGACACCGGCTGCCGCGAGCACGGCCACGGGTGAGAACACGGCAGGGGGCCTGGGCAGATCGCTCACGCGGATGTCGATGTCCAACTGCACCGCGAAGTACACCACCACGCCCAGGCCCGCGACGATCGCCGCCAGCATGATGAAGACCTCCAGCAGCCGTGCGGACGCGCTCACCAGGTCGCCGGTGATGCCGTCCTGGATGCTGGCCACCAGGGGACGTCCCGGCAGCAGGGCGAGGATCGCGCCCGTGACCACGGTCGAGACCCTGCCCGGGCTGCCCATCGCCACCACGAGGACTGCGATCAAGGCGCCTATCGACGACGCGGCCAGCAACTGGAAGAACTCGGCGATGCCCCTGCGGGCCAGCGCGGCGGCGGTGCGGTCACCGATCACCGTGGCGACGAAGGCCGTGACGGCGACCACCGGCCCGCCGCCCACCAGCACACCCGCGGACGCGGCGATCAGCCCGAACGACATCACCAGAAGCCAGGGAGGGTACGGGCCACGGCCGCGCTTGATCTGCGCGAGCCTTTCGTGCGCCTCCTCCAGATCCAGTTTCCCGATGGCGGCGTCGTGGATGAGCTCGTGCAGTTCCGTGAGCCGCCAGTACGCGGGGGTGCGGCGCCGGATGGCACGCGAACCTGTCACCGGCAGCGCGCTGCCACCCGGGTGCGCCGACACCAGCAGGCTGGTGAACGTCACCTGGACCTCGGTACGCGGCAGTTCGTAGGCGACGGCCAGGCCCAGCATCGCCTCGTTCACCCGTTCGGTGGACTCGCCGCTGGCCAGCAGCAGTTCGCCCACGCGAAGGACAAGGTCGATGGCCCGCGCGCTGACGACTTCGCTCGGCTCGTCCTCGGGAGGCTCGGGTGGCGTGGTGTCCATGAGGACCTGCCAGGTCCGCCGCAAGCGTTCCGTGGCCCGGCCCATGCGCGGTCCAACGCCTCCCTGACTTCGCTGACTCCGCCGCCGCACACCCATCCGTCCCGAACCTACCCACTCACCGATCATGCTTAAGCCACGGGCGGACCGGGTTGTCCACAGACCTGGATTTCCGTTCCGGCGGGCCGCCCGCGGCTGGTAGCAAGGATGAATGAGCTTTTCCGAGGACGTCACGGCGCTGCGCGACGAGGCCGAACGCTGCCTGCGCGCCCTCGCGGGCAAGCGGGCGCGCCTGCGCGACGACCAATGGACCGCCATCCACGCGCTGGTCGTCGAACGGCGCCGGGCCCTGGTCGTGCAGCGCACCGGCTGGGGCAAGTCGGCCGTCTACTTCGTGGCGACCCGGCTGCTGCGCCGGCGCGGTGCCGGTCCCACGGTGATCGTCTCGCCGCTGCTCGCGCTGATGCGCAACCAGATCGAGGCGGCCGACCGGGCCGGGATCCACGCCCGCACGATCAACTCCGCCAACACCGACGAGTGGGAACCGATCTTCGCCGAGGTCGAGGCGGGCGCGGTCGACGTCTTGCTCGTCAGCCCGGAACGGTTGAACAACCCCGACTTCCGCGACCTCGTCCTCCCCAAGCTCGCCGCCGGGGCCGGTCTCGTCGTCGTGGACGAGGCGCACTGCATCTCCGACTGGGGCCATGACTTCCGCCCCGACTACCGCCGCATCCGCACCCTGCTGGCCGACCTGCCCCCGGGCATCCCCGTCCTCGCCACCACCGCCACCGCCAACGCCCGCGTCACCCAGGACGTCGCCGAACAACTGGCCGCCGACCTGCACGGCGAAGCCGGCGACGCCCTGGTGCTCCGCGGCCCCCTCGAACGGGACTCGCTGCGCCTCGCGGTGGTACGGCTACCCGAGGCCGAGCAGCGCATCGCGTGGCTGGGCGAGCAGCTCGATCGGCTCCCGGGATCGGGCATCGTCTACACGCTGACCGTCGCCGCCGCCCACGAGATAGCCGGCTACCTGCGTGACCGTGGATACGAGGTGGCCGCGTACACGGGCAGGACCGAGCCCGCCGAACGCCTTCAGGCCGAGCGCGACCTTCTCGACAACAAGCTCAAGGCGCTGGTCGCCACCAGCGCTCTGGGCATGGGCTTCGACAAACCCGACCTCGGCTTCATCGTCCACGTGGGAGCGCCGCAGTCGCCCGTCGCGTACTACCAGCAGATCGGGCGCGCGGGCCGCGGCGTCGACCGCGCCGAGGTGATCCTGCTCCCCGGCACCGAGGACCGCGATATCTGGGCCTACTTCGCCGGCCTGGGCTTCCCTCCCGAGCCGGTCGTCCGCGCGACCCTCGACGTCCTCCAGGCCGCGGGACGCCCGCTGTCCACCGGCGCCCTCGAAACCCGGGTCGATCTCAGCCGGGCCCGGCTGGAGATGATGCTCAAGGTCCTGGACGTCGACGGCGCCGTACGGCGCGTCAAGGGCGGCTGGACGGCGACCGGCCGCGAGTGGTCCTACGACCGCGAACGGTACGAACGCGTCGCCGCCGAACGCACCCGCGAGCAACGCGCCATGCTCGACTACCTGGCCACCAAGGGATGCCGTGAGGAGTTCCTCCGCCGCTGCCTGGACGACCCGTCCGCCAAGCCCTGTGGCCGCTGCGACAACTGCACCGGCCGCCACTGGCCCACGGACGTCTCCGACACGGGCACCGCACAAGCCCGAGCCCGCCTGCGCCGCCCCGGCGTCGAGGTCCAGCCGCGCCGCATGTGGCCCACCGGGGTCAAGGACGACCTGGGCGTGTCCGGCCGCATCCCCGCCGAGCACCTGGCCGAGGAGGGCCGCGCCCTGGGCCGCCTCACCGACATCGGCTGGGGCAACCGCCTCCGCGAGCTGTTCGCGGGCCCCGACACCGAGATCCCCAAGGACATGCTGGACGCCGTGGTCAAGGTCCTGGCCGCCTGGGACTGGACGACCCGCCCCACCGGGATCGTGACCATCGCGTCCCGCACCCGCCCCCAACTGGTGGCAAGCCTGGGCCGAAGCCTCTCCGACCTGGGCCGCCTGCCCCACCTGGGAGACCTCGTCCCCCAAAGCGACCCGGCACCACGCCGCCACAACAGCGCCCACCGCCTCCGCTCGATCTGGCACACCCTGACCCTCCCCGCCCCCGTGGCCGAAGCGGTCCGCCAAAACCCAGGCCCGATCCTCCTGATAGACGACCGCATAGAAACCGGCTGGACCATGACCGTCGCAACCCATCACCTACGCCAAGCCGGCGCCCCCGCCGTCCTCCCCCTAACCCTTGCCATAACCACCTAACCCCGCCCCCAGGGGCCGAGCCCCGTCCCCCAAGCTGTCGCGCCGAACCGGCGTGTGCACCGTGGGACGTGTGCCTCGGGTCAGGTTGGTGCTTCTGAAGCTACGGGTTGGCAGGGCCTTGCCCTGGGCGTCATTACCCGACTTGTCCGAGTTTCAGTGGCCGGGGCATGCCTGGGGGCGGGCGGGGTGGTGCCCCGACCGGGGTGGTGGTCGGGGCACGGCCCGTGGTTGGTGAGGCGCCTGGTCAGTTCTTGATTTGGTTGTCCACCACGTCGAGGGTGGGGCGGGCGCCCAGGTGTTGCATGGCGCGGGCGGCCAGGTGGTTGCCGGCGGCCAGTGCCTCGGCGGGGGGCTTGCCGTCGAGCCAGGCGGGGAGGAAGCCCGCGATGAAGGCGTCGCCGGCGCCCGTGCCGTCGACGATCTTCTCGACGGGCTCGGCGGGGACCGTGACCGGTTCGGGGCGGCGATTGGCGTACCAGAGCGTGCCCTCGGCGCCGTTCATGATCACGACTTCCGGGTACCAGGCGGTGAGCACCTTGGCCGCCTGGTCGGGCAGGTCACGGCCGGTCAGGACCTCCGCCTCCTTGGCGTTGACGATCAGGAGGCGGGCGCCCTGCGTCCACTCCAGGTAGGGCTCGGCGCCCATCCGCTTGAGCGGGGAGGACGAGCCGGCGTCCACCGAAATGGACATCTGGGACTTGCGAGCCAGGTCCAGACAGTGGATGGCGGCCTTCCGGGAGCCCTCGTTGATCAGGGCGTAGCCCGACAGGTGCAGGTGGCTTCCCTGGTGGAACAGGTCTCTGCAGCGTTCGATGTCCTCCGGGAGCAGCGCCGCGTTGGCGCCGGGGTCGGACAGCATGGTGCGGTCGCCCTTGTGGGTGATCAGCACCACACAGGTCCCGGTGGGACGCTCCTGGTCCATGACCAGGCGGGCGTCCACGCCGTACCCCATCAGTTCCATGTCCCGGTTCCGGCCGGCGATGTCGGAGCCACGGCGGCCGACGAACGCCGCCTCGATCCCCTCAAGGGCCAGCCACGAGGCCACGTTGGCGCCCGAGCCGCCTCCGTGCGTCGTCACGGCGGCGGGCGTGTCGCTGCCCTTGGCCAGGGGGAATGCGGCACGAGCCACGGTGTCAGTCATCAAATCGCCGACCACGACCACGCGCGTCATGGAGTCATCACCTCGATCAACACGGCCCGCGCGAGCGGCATTCTGGGCGTGTGGTCGACCGTAACAGCTCTTGACCCCCGATTAGGTCTCGAACGCGCAGCGAAACCGGGGAACCCGGCGAATTTCCCGGCGGCGGCGGCCGAACGGGATTCCGATCAGCGCCGGAGACGGCACGAATCCGATGGTCCGGGGCGCGGTGCCCTAATCTCGGGAACGTGTACCCGGACCATTGGGAGGCCGACGTCGTCCTTGCCGACGGCGGGACGGCCCATGTGCGTCCCATCAGGCCCGAAGACGGCGATCTGCTGCGCGCCTTCTACTCCCGGCTGTCGCCCGAGTCGATCTACTACCGGTTCTTCTCGCCGCGGCCCCGGCTGTCCGACCGTGAGGTCGAGCACTTCGTCAACGTCGACCACGACCGCCGGGTCGCGCTGATCGCGACGATCGGCGGCGCGATGGTGGCGGTCGTCCGGTACGACCGGCTGAAGGACCGTCCCGGCACCGCCGAGGTGGCCTTCCTGGTGGAGGACGCCCACCAGGGGCGGGGCCTGGGCGCGGTGATGCTGGAGCACATCGCCGCGGCCGCGAGGGAACGCGGCGTGGACCGGTTCGTTGCCAGCGTCCTGCCCGACAACCGCAGGATGACCAGGGTGTTCCGGGACGTGGGCTACCGGGTCGGGCAGCGGTTCGAGGAGGGCGTCATCGAGCTGGTGCTCGACCTGGAGCCGACCGAGACCTCGGTGGAGGTCATGGCGGCGCGCGAGCACCGCGCGGAGTCCCGGTCGATCCAGCGGCTGCTGTTCCCCGGGTCGGTCGCGGTGATCGGCGCGAGCCGGGCCGAGCACAGCGTGGGGCGGAGCGTCCTGCGGCACCTGCTGACCGGTGACTTCAGCGGGCCGGTCTACCCGGTGCACCCCACGGCCACCGCGGTCGCCGGTGTACGGGCGTACGCGTCGGTGCTGGACATCCCGGACGAAGTGGATCTGGCCGTGGTCTCCGTGCGGGCCTCGGCGGTACGCGAGGTCGTCGAGCAGTGCGGGAACAAGGGCGTGCGCGGCCTGATCGTGGTGTCGTCCGGGTTCGGGGAGACGGGGGCGGAAGGCCGGGACCGCCAGGAGGAACTGGTACGGCTGGCGCGCGCCTATGGCATGCGTGTGGTCGGGCCGAACTGCCTGGGCATCGCCAACACCGACCCTGATGTGCGCCTGAACGCGACCCTCGCCCCTACGATGCCGGGCCGCGGCCCTGTGGGGTTCTTCTCGCAGTCGGGTGCGCTGGGCATCGCCATCCTGCAGCGTACGGCGGCGCGTGGGCTGGGCCTGTCCACGTTCGTGTCGGCGGGCAACAGGGCGGACGTGTCCGGCAACGACCTCTTGCAGTACTGGGAGGAGGACCCGGCCACCAAGGCCGTCCTGCTCTACCTGGAGTCGCTGGGGAACCCGCGGAAGTTCGCCAGGCTGGCCCGCCGCCTCGGCCGCCGCAAGCCGATCGTGGCGGTCAAGAGCGGGCGCAGCACCCAGGGCGTCCCGCTCGGGCACGCGGCGCAGGCCCTGAGCCTGCCCGACCACGCGGTCAGCGCCCTGTTCGCGCAGGCCGGGGTGATCCGGGTGGAGGACCTGGCGGAGCTGTTCGACGTGGCGCAGCTCCTGGCCTACCAGCCGCTGCCCACCGGCGACCGCGTCGTGATCATCGACAACTCGGACTCGCTGGGCCTGCTCGCCCAGGACGCGGCCGTGGCGCTGGGGCTGGACACCGCGGCGCCCGTCAACCTGGGTCCCCGCGCGGGCGCCGACGACTACGAGGCCGCGTTGTCGAGCGCCCTTGAGGACGATCAGGTGGACGCGATCGTGGCCCTGTTCACCCCGCCCACCGTCGGCGGCTACGACGTGCGTGTCCCGGAGAAGATCCTGCGGCTGGCGGAGGGCGCCTCCAAGCCGATCGTGGCCACCTACCTGGGGTCGGAGGGCATGCCCGAGGAGCTGAGGATCCCGGGTCCGGACGGGATGCCCGGCGCGGGCTCCGTCCCCTCGTACCCGGCCCCGGAGAACGCCGTCCGGGCCTTGGCCTACGTCATCCGGTACGCGCAGTGGCGGCAACGCCCGCAGGGGCGGCTGCCCGAGCTGTCCGACACCGACCGCAAGCGCGCCCGCGCGCTGGTAGGGGAGTGGCTGGATACGGGCGCCTCCGTGGAGGCGACCCATGAGCAGGCCGCCGAACTGCTGGGCTGCTACGGCATCGCCATCGTGGAGAAGAACGAGCACGGGGAGGGCATCCCGGCGCGCATCGTCACCATGGAGGATCCGTCGTTCGGCGCCGTCGTCTCGTTCGGCCTCGCGGATGAGACGACCGCGCTTCTGGACGACCGCGCGTACCGTCTGGCGCCCCTGACCGATGTCGAGGCATCGGACTTGGTACGCGCCATCCGCACGGCCCCTCTTCTGCTGGGCCACAAGGGTGCCGAGCCCGTCGACGTACCCGCTTTGGAGGACCTGCTGCTGCGGGTGTCCCGCCTAGGGTACGACCTGCCCGAGGTGGGTCGCCTGGAACTCGACCCGGTCGTGGTGGGCCCATGGGGCTGTGCCGTAAGGGAGGTGACGCTCCGCCTGGAGCGTCCGCGCGGCCCCCGCCCCGAACTCGGGCCGCGCCGCCTCCGCTAGGCACCCCTCACCGCCGCCTCCTTCGGTGGCTCGGGCGGCGTGGGATTGGGCGTCGGCGGATACGGGTCCGGCGACGGTTCGGGCGGCTCCGGCTCCGGTGGCGGCATCGGCGGTACGGGCTCCGGCGGCGGCCCCGGCGGCACGGGATCGGGTGGCTCGGGCTTCGGGGGCACCGGATCGGGCGAGGGGCCGGGCGGCACCGGTGGCGGCGGCTTGCGCGGCGGCTCAGGCGACGGCCCGGGGGGTGGTTCGGGAGGCGGCACCGGAGATGGCGGCGGCGGCTCCGGGTTGGGGCCGGGCGGCGGAACCGGCGGCGGTGACGGCATGGGGTCTCGGTCGGACATGCCCCTTCCCTACCCTGAGGTCGGGCGTCCTCTCCTCCGGCCCGCGCTTCCGGACGGCCCCGGGAGGGGCCCAAATGACCACGTTGCGGCCACGTTGTGTGCACCGCGCGCCCGGGACAGGGCAGGATGGGGTCATGAGGGAAACCCGAGCGACGGCTCACGGGTTGCGCACGGCCATCGAGCGCAGCGGTTACTACCCGGCATTGGTCGCGGACGCGGTCGAGTCGGCCATAGGCGATGAGCGAGTGATCGCCTATGTGGTGCATCACGAGGCGACGTTCGACCCCGCGATGGAAGTGCGGCGGCATGTGACGGTCCTGGTGCTGTCGGCGTCCCGGCTGCTGGTCTGCCATACCGACGAGCACCCGCCGGGCGACGGCATGGCGCAGCCCCACGCGTCCACCACGACGGAGGCGGTCAGGCTGGACCGCGTCCAGTCGGTCGCCGTCACCCGGGTCGTCCCCGACCCCGCGTCCTACGTGCCGGGTGTGCCGCCGACCGAGGTCGTGCTGACCATCGGCTGGGGCGCCATCGCGCACATCGACCTGGAACCGGCCACCTGCGGCGACGAGAACTGCGAGGCCGACCACGGCTACACCGGCAGCGTCACCGCCGACGACCTGTCCCTGCGGGTCAGCGAGGCCGCCGACGGCCGGGACGCCGTGGCCCAGGTGCTGGCGTTCGCCGAGGCCCTGTCCGCCGAGACCGCCCGCTGATCGCCGGATGACCCCCGCATGATCGAGCTGAGGTCCAGGTGAGCGTCCCGCCGGTTCCGGCCTACGGGACGGGCGCGCTCGCCGATCTGCCGTCGTCGGTGCTGGCGTCGCTCGGCGTCCCAGGGCGGTCGAACGTCCTGGGCCTGCCCGCGACGCCCCGTGTCTGCGTCCTGATCATCGACGGGCTCGGCTGGGAGCTGTTCCAGGCGCACCGGCACCAGGCGCCGTTCCTGGCCTCGCTCTCCGGCACCTCGCTGACCTCGGGGTTCCCGGCGACCACGGTCACCAGCCTGGGGTCGCTGGCCACCGGGCTGCCGCCGGGCGGGCACGGCCTGCTCGGGGTGCAGGTGGCGATCCCCGGCACCGGGCGGCTGCTGAACTGCCTGCGCTGGCAGGACGAGACCGTCGATCCGGCCACGTTCCAGCCGGCGCCGACCGTGTACGAGGAGGCGGCGGCGGACGGCGTGAACGTGTCGTACGTGGCGCTGGGCCTCTACCGGGGGACGGGCCTGACCCAGGCCACGACCCGCGGGGCGTCCTATATGGCGGCCGACGGGCTCGGGCCGCTGGTGGGCCGGGCCGAGCGGGCCCTGCGGAAGGAAGGCCGCGGCTTCGTCACCGTCTACCACGCCGATCTCGACACGACCGGCCACCGGTTCGGGGTCGGGTCGCCGGAATGGCGGCACCAGCTCCGTTTCGTGGACCTGCTCGCCGAGCGGCTCGCGGAGGTCCTGCCGCCGGGGACGGTCCTGTACGTCACCGCCGACCACGGCATGATCGATCCCGTGGAGCGGGTCGACTTCGACACCACCGCCGAGCTCAGCGAGGGGGTCGCGCTGCTCGGGGGCGACGCGCGGGCCCGGTACGTCTACACCGAGCCCGGCGCCCACGAGGATGTCCTGGCGGCCTGGAAGGGGCTGCTGGGCGACAAGGCGTGGGTGTTCTCACGGGACGAGGCGGTGGCGGCGGGCCTGTTCGGGCCGGTGCGCCCCGACCTGCTCGAACGGGTCGGGGACGTGATCGCGGTGCCGCACGCCGACCTGGCCATCGTGGCGTCGGAGCGGGAGCCGTACCTGAACAAGATGGTCGGCATGCACGGCTCCCTCGTCCCGGCGGAGATGATGGTGCCCCTCCTGTCCTACGCGCGCCACTGACCCGGGCGTGGTTCAGGACAGGCGTTCCTCCAACCGGTCCAGGCGTTCCACCAGCGGTTCGAGCTCCCGCCGGATGGCCGCCGACAGCATCTCGGCCGGTCCGCCCGCGCCCGGTTGAGCCGCCGCGGCGGGCGTTTGGGACTGGACGCCCTGCGCGCGGAGGTGAACGATGCCGGCGAGGGCCGCGCCGACGGCGCGCCGGGTGAGCCGTGGTTCGGCGCCGAGGCTCCGCAGGATCTGCCCGGCCACCCCGTCCGGTTCACTGATCAGCCCGAGCAGCAGATGCTCGCACCCGACGTAGTTGTGGCCCAGTGACGTCGACTCGGTGACGCTCAGTTCCAGCGCGGCGGCGGCGTGCTCGTCGAAGCGCAGCGCGGGGTCGTCCTCGACCGGCCCTTCGCCGCCGGGGGAGCGCCGGACGAGCTCGCTCCAGATCCGGTCGGGCTCGATCTCGAGGGCCCGCAGCACCTGCAAGGCCAGGTTGCCGCCTTCGGCCAGGACTCCGCCGAGCAGGTGCTCGGTGCCGATCGCGGCGGCGCCCGCCGTTCGCGCCTGCTCGTGCGCGAGCTTGATCGCGGTCCGCGTCCGTTGGGTGAAGTGGCTGAGATCGGCCACGGCCGCCGCGATGTCCGCGGTGGTCGAGGCGGTCTCGCGGATGGCGGTCACGCGCCGTACGGCCTGTTCGAGGGCGCGCTGGCAGATGGCGGACACGGGCACGCCCGCCTCCCTGACCGCCTCGGCCAGATCGTCGGGCAGATAGACGTTGATCTTCGGCATCACCCGGGTCGCCTCCGTGGGGTTATGTTGGGGTTATGCCCCCACTGTAACCCCAAATCTCACCGGCGCGTCCCGTCCCGGCCGCGACCGGCCGGGGTCGTACGCTGGGAGAGATGACGAACGCGGCTTCGCCCCTCCCGAAACCGGGCAATGGCGGTCAAACTGGCGATGTGCATCCACTCATCGACGTCGCCGCGCTGGCCCGCCTGCTCCGCCAGGACCCTCCGCCCGTCCTCCTGGACGTCCGATGGCATCTGAACGGGCCGCCGGGCGTCGAGTCCTACCGGCGCGGGCACCTGCCGGGCGCGGTGTTCGTCGACCTGGACCGTGACGTGGCGGGCCCGCCCGGCCCGGCGGGACGGCACCCGCTGCCCGAGCCCGCCGACTTCGAGGCGGCGATGCGACGCGCCGGGGTGTCCGGCGACCGTCTCGTGGTGGTGTACGACGACGCCGACTCCACGTCCGCCGCCCGTCTCTGGTGGACGCTGCGCTACTTCGGCCACGAACGCGTCCGCGTGCTGGACGGCGGGTTCCGCGCCTGGAACGAGGCGGGGCTGACCGTGACCGGCGAGGAGCCCTCGGTCGAACCCGGTGACTTCGTGGCCCATCCGCACCGGCTCCCGGTGCTGGACGCCGAGGGGGCCGCGGCCGTCGCCAAGGCCGGTGCCCTCCTCGACGCCCGCGCCGCCGAACGCTTCCGCGGTGAGAACGAGCCCGTGGACCCGGTCGCCGGGCACATCCCCGGCGCCAAGAACGCGCCGACGCTGGGCAACGTGGGGGTGGACGGCCGCTTCCTGCCGCCCGGCCTCCTCCGCGAACGGTTCGCCAAGCTCGGCGCCACCGACGCCACCGACGTCGGCGCCTACTGCGGGTCCGGGGTGACGGCCGCCCACGAGATCCTCGCCCTCAACCTCGCGGGCATCCCCGCCGCCCTGTACGTGGGCTCTTGGTCCAACTGGATCGCCGACCCCACCAACCCGGTCGCGACCGGCGACGCCTAGCGCGCCCTCAGCCTGCGCCGAAACAGCTGAAGCCGGTGACGCCCGGGGTGCGGGGCGCGGCGGCCAGGGCGCGGGCGGGCGGCAGGCCGGCGGCCAGGCCGGTGTGGAAGGCGGTCATGAAGCCGGGCGCCTCGTCGTCGCGGACGGGATTCACGCTGGCGATCACCGTGGCGGTGCCGAGCGCGAGCAGGACACCGGCCATCCCGATCAGCGCGTCCCCGTCCGCCGCGCGCCCGGCGTCGCAGGCGGACAGGACGAGCAGCCGCGGTGGCGCGTCCAGCGTCTCCAGGTCGCACAGCATCAAGGGGCCGTCCGCCAGCCGCAGCCGCGAGAAGAGGGCGTTGCCGTCGCGGAACTCGCCGTGCGAGGCCAGGTGGACGAGGTCGGCCCCGTCCAGGGCGTCACGGACGGCCTCCGCGTTCGCGGCGGTGCCCGTGAGCGTGCGCGCCTGAGGGAAGAGGCGGGACAGCGCCTTCACCTCTTGCTCCGCGTGCTCCAACCCGGGGCCGGCTATGAGCACGACCCGTTCCCTCCGCGAGGCATCGACGGCGCGTGCCCGCAGCCAAGTGGCAGCGGACGGGACGAGCGTGTACGGACGGCCCTTGAGCGAGGGCAGCGCCGCCCAGGGAAGGCCGTGCAGGCACCCGATGGGAGAGAGCACCAGATCTCGCTCGGCGATGCCGTTCAGCACGGGCGCCAGCAACACCTCGTCAAGGCGCTGGCACGCATGCTGGAGGCCCTTGAGTGCGTGGGAGTCGCCTGCACGTTCAAGGAGCCGCTTCAACGCGAAGCGGGCCAGCCTCACATCGTCCACCACGTCCGCGTACGACCCCAGGCGAAACCGATGGAGACGCTCATCGCATGCCGTCACGGCATGAAGCTCGTCCCCGATGCGCAGGTACTCCAGCAACGCCCGCCCGCTGCCGAGGGCCGACACGAGCCGGTCGGCCCCGAACCCGGTTGGGTGCTGACGGCCGCTGCCCTGGTGGCGGCGCGTGCGGGCTTGGATGGACGCCTCAAGCCGCCTCAATCTCTCGCGTACGGAGGCTTCGGACGTCCCATCCTGGGCCAGGACGGATGCGCGTTGGGAACTGAGAGCGCGCAGCTCCGACAGCGCCGCCGCCCGTGCGGGATCGCGTGGCGGACGCAGCGAGGCGGGCCGGGGGAGGGCGCGGCGGCGTTCCTCCATCGACAGCAACTCACGAGGCGAACGCGCCATTTGCAAGCCCAGTTGTGCCAGCTCGTCGCCCAGCCCGGCGGCGCGGGCCCGAAGCTCCAGCGCGCCGAACACCTCCGCGTACTCCTCGACCGCACGCAATCCCTCCTCGATGGCGTCGCGTGCGCCGCCGTGGTCGCGCCGGGCCCAGCGTTCCAGCGCGGTCGCATGCCACGCCGCCGCGCGGAGGGACGCGGGGCCGCGGTCGCGCATCCGGCTCACCGGCTCCAGCAGATGCCCTGCGGGCCGGTGGAGGGCGAGGGCGACGCGGGCGGCGATGATGCGCGCCTCGGCCGACGCCTCCGCCCAGCCGCGCTCGTGCAGGCGTTCCGCGGTGGCCACCACCGAACGCAGGAACACCGCGGAACGGTCCCCTGCGGCCCAGCGGGCGCGGATGAGCAGATGGTCGGCCAGCAGCGTCCAGCCCGTGCGCTCCTGGTCGGCGAATACCGCCCGTGCGCGTTCGGCCGTCTCCGCCGCCCGCTCGGCGTCCCCATCGGCGAGCTCGGCGTGCGCGAGCAGCAACAGCCCGTCCGCGATGTCGCACCGGTAGCCGTTCGCCGTCACCTCCCGCAGCGTCGCCTCAAGAAGCGGACGGGCCTCACCGGGCAAACCCGCCTGGATCAGGGTCTCGCCCACGTCGAACCGGCACTGCGCTACCCTTTCCCGGGTCAGCGCAGGCTCGGCCGCCGCGAAGAGCCGCAGCGCCCGCGGGACGTCCCCGCGCCGGGACGCCACGAACGCGAGGTTGCCCCGAGCCATCGCGGCCATATGCCCCAGCCCCGCCGCCTCGCCGACCGCCACCGCCTCCGACAGGGTCGCCTCGGCGGTGCCTAAATCGCCGCGCAGCGCACGGGCCAGGCCGAGGTTCGTCAGCAGCCCGGTCAGCGTCACGGGGTCATGGTTCTGGCGGAGCCGGGGGAGGGCTTGCGAAGCCACGGCCTCCGCTTCGGGAAGTCGTCCCGCGCGGGCCAGCGCGCAAGCGACGTTGGCCGCGAGGCGGTTCGCGTCGCGTCCTCGCAGGACACCTTCGGCCCGTACCGCCTCGGCCAGTGCGCCCTGGCAGTCGCCGCGTGCGGACAGCAGCCCGACGAGGTTCATCCGCACGAGAGCGGCCTCGTAGCCTTCGGAACATGCCAGGGCTTCCTGGAGCCGTTCGATGCCTTCCTCCAGAAGACCCAGCTCCTTGGCAGCCAACCCCGCCGCGCGCAGCGCGACGACCCTTGCCGCACAGGAGGATGGCGAACGCGCAAGGAAGGCGTTGGCGCGCTCGTACGCGAGCACGGGATCGGACGCCGCCAGCCGGACGAGCCCCTCCGCCTCGCCCCCAGCGGTCACAGGCGGATCCAACTGGTCACGATGGACGAGCCGTCCGGCAGCAGGAACGCCAGGCTGACCAATCCCTCGGGCAGGGCGGGCAGCGCGAAGTGACCGGCCTGGTCCGCGCGGGCCCGAGGTTGCTCCGGCACCAGCGCGAGATGCCGTACCCGCACCTCGGCCGGCATCGGCGGGGCCAACCGACCCGCGATCCCGCCGCCGTGACCGGTGCCGTCGATCTCCAGCTCGATCACCGTCCGGGACGCGGCGAAGGTGAGCGCCCGCGGCCCCTCCCCGCCCCGGAGGGCGGCCGGCGGACCGGCGTCCGCCGGGGCGGGCTCGGCCAGTTCCGCCCCCGGGACGCGCCAGGTCAGCGCCGAACGCGCGGTGGCCAGCACCTCCGCGGGCACCGGGTCCAGGGCCTGGTACGCCACCCGCACCCGGGCCAGCAGGTCGTCGTTCACGAGTCCAGCCTCCGCAGCAGGCCGTTCAGGCAACGCGCCCGGGTGGGGCCGATGCTGCCCACCGGCATTCCCAGCGCCGTGGCCAGCTCGGCGTAACTCGGCGCCGTCGCGCACAACCTCAGTAGCACCTGGCAGCGGCGGGGCAGGGCGGCCAGCGCCTCCGCCACCTCCCCGACCCGCTCCCGCGCCAGGGCGACGTCCTCCGGCGCCACGCCACCGGACGCCGACACCACCGCGTCGTCCAGCGCCGCCCCACGCGCCGCCGCGCGCCGGGACGCGTGCAGGCTCTCCCGCCGCGCGGTCACCGCCAGCCAGGTGCCGACCGAGCCGGGCCGCTCGATCCGGTCGATCCGCTCCACCAGCCGCAGCCACGTCGTCTGCACCACGTCGCCCGCGTCGGCCTGGCTCAGCCCGTACGCCCGCGCGATCGACCACAGTAACCCGCTGTAGCGGTCGACCAGCCACGCCCAGGCCGTCCCGTCGCCATCACCGGCCCGCTTCACCGCCTCCGCCACCTCGTCGCTCTCCGCGTCGTCCCGCCCTGTGCCGGGCGGGTCGTCGCAGAGGCGGACGTGGCCGGGGCCGTCGTCGTCTGAAGACATATCACCACTGGGTACGGGGAGGGCGCGGTCAGGACGTGATGAGGACACCGAGGTCGGGCAGCGTGCGATGCGCGGCCGGGTCGAGGAGACGCCCGGCCGCCTCGGCGGCGCCGACGCCCTCGGACGCGACCAGCCCCGCGATCCGTCCCGCCACGGCGGGGGCGGCGAACGACGTGCCGCTCCAGAGGGCGAACCCGTCGAACCGGTCCGGGTCGTCCGGCCCGGGGCGGGGCCCGTCGAACCGCACGAAGCTGCTGGCGATGTCGACGCCGGGCGCGCAGGCGTCCACCCACCAGCCGTAGTTGGAGAACCAGGCGCGGTCGCCGCCGGGGCCCAGCGCGCCGACCGAGATCACCTGCTTGAGCGCCGCCGGCCAGAACGGCCGGTCGGTGGCCGCGTTGCCCGCGCACGCCACCACGGCGGTGCCGCGGCCCAGGGCCGCCAACGCGCGGGCCATCAGCGGCGAGGGCCGGTCGTCGAAGGTGTGGCAGCCGATCGAGAGGTTGACCACGTCGGCGCCGCCGTCCGCGGCCAGCCGCGCCAGCGCCCGGATGACCTCCAGCTCGTCCCCGATCCCGTCTCCGCCGATCACGCGGTACGCCCGCAGCCGGGCCGACGGCGCGTACCGCAGCACGACCCCCGCGATGAACGTGCCGTGCCCGGCCTGGGAGTCGAGCTCGTCGTCGAGATCCGCGTCCAGGACCTCCGCGGCCTCGGCGCCGTGCTCGGCGTACCAGGCGGTGTCCTCGTACCACGGATGCGGCGCGAGCCCGGTGTCGAGAACGGCGACCGTCACCGGGCGGCGCGCGGGCGCCCCGGCACGCGGCGCGGGGACGGGCGCGGCCGGACGGGGCCGGTCGGCGGGGCCGCTCCACCACATGGGCTGGCCGCACACCAGGTGGTTGGGGGAGACGTTCAGCCGCCGGTGCCGGCCGCCGCTCCCGCCGTCCCCGCCGAGCAGGGACGCCATCTCACAGACGTCCACCTTGGCGTGGGACCGCAACCACAGGCAGGTCACCCCGTGCTCGTCGTGCGCCGAGTCGTACCAGCGGCGCACCAGATCCCGCGCCGCGGGCGCGTCGGGACCGGCGACCAGCAACTGGTCGCGCCTGACCAGCGCCCGCCGTCCGGGCGCCGCCTCCACGACGACGGCGTCGCGATGGCGGGCCAGCAGCCGCTCCAGCCGGGCCTCCTGATCGAACATCCGGCCTTCCTCCTTGGGACTCATGGGACTCGTGGGGACTCGCGGGCACGGGTGATCGCGCAGAGAAATGATCACGCGGGGTGGTGATTACATGACCCATAGTGCCGGTTGATGTCCCCCAGCGGCGGTCTTTCAGGGAAATGTGCGTTACTGGGAACGTGATCGGCCGCGAGGGTTTCCGCAGCCGGAGCGGGCCGCCCAGCCCGGAACCGCCGGCGCCTTCAATCCTGGCTCCCACGCCCCCCGTCCCAGGTGAGGGGGCCGCGGCCACGGCCCGGCCTGGACGCTGGGCAGCGTGGCGGATCCGCTCGGCGTGCCTGCTGTGTGGAGCGTTGCCGGTGCTCACCTTCCCCAGGCCCGGCCTCTCGTGGCTCGCCTGGGTGATCCTCGTCCCCGGCCTCCTGCTGATGCGGTCCGCCCCCGGCGTACGGGCGGCGGGCGTGCGCGGATGGTGGTTCGGCGCCGGTTACCTGATGGCCGTCCTCTACTGGACGCTCCCCAACATCGGCCCCGGCCTCGTCCTCGTCGCCGTCGTCTTCGGGTTGCTGTGGGCCGCATGGGGAGCGGCCGCGCGATGGCTGGGCTCCTCAGCGGTGGCGGTCATCGTCCTGCCGTCCATCTGGGTCGCCATCGAGTACGCACGCTCGTGGCCCAGCCTCGGCGGGCCATGGGGGCTGCTAGGGGTCAGCCAGTGGAGCCACCCGACGATCCTCAGCCTGGCGTCCATCGGTGGGGTGTGGCTGCTGTCGTTCGTGCTCGTCGCCGCCAACACCGCCATCGTGCTCGCGGTCCGGCCTCCCCAACGCGGCCCCTGGGTGCGCGCCGGCGGCATACTGCTCGCGCTGCTGCTGCTGGCCGCAGGTCCGCTCACCTACGCCGCGCGCACCTCACCGCCCACCGAGAAGACGATGCGGGTCGCGCTCGTGCAACCCGGCGTCGTCCACAACCCGCCCGCCCGGTTCAGCGCAGGCGAACGCATCACCGCGCAGACCCCGCCCGCCGACCTCATCGTCTGGGGCGAAAGCAGCGTCGGCCACGCCATCGCCCGCACCCCCGACATCGCCGCCCGGCTCCGGGCACTGGCCGCCCAAGCCCCCATCCTCGTGAACGAAGACGCCAGAGACGCCGAGGGCCGCATCTCCGAAAGCGCCATCCTCATGAACCCCGACGGGACGCACCAGCGCTACGTCAAAACCCGGCTCGTCCCCTTCGGCGAATACATCCCGTTCCGCTCCGGATTCGGCTGGCTGAGCCGCATCAGCCGCGCCGCGGGACAAGACCGCGTCCCCGGCACCGGCGCCACCGTCATGACCACCCACGGGCTCACCCTCGGGCCGCTCATCTGCTTCGAATCGACCTTCCCCGACCTCGGCCGCGCCGTCGTGCGACGCGGCGCGCAACTTCTGGTGTACCAGTCGTCCACATCCACGTTCCAAGGCAGCTGGGCACCCCCGCAGCACGCCTCACTCGTCGCCGTGCGCGCCGCCGAAACCGGACGACCCGCCGTCCAAGCCGCGCTCAGCGGGGTATCGACCGCCTTCGACGCCCGCGGCAGGCGGCTGGCATGGATGGACACCGACCGCCGCGGATCCACCGTCGTCACCCTGCACATCCCGCCGTCAGCGTCCCGCACCCCCTACGACCGCCTCGGCGACTACGTCGCCTACCTCGCCGCCCTCATCGCCGCCGCGACCGCCCTCGCCGCCGCCCGCGGCAGGCTCGCCCCGCCCCGCTGAAACCCGGCCGCACCGGGACCGCGGTCCCTCGCACCCGGGACCACCCCGCCCCTAGCTTCCCCGATGCGACGGCCACCCGACCGCCGCTCGCCACCCCGCCGGACCCGTCACGGCTGTGACCGATGGAACACCACCCGTGGCGGAAAGGTGGAAGCGAACACGGTCGTGTGGTGGTGCGACCGGTGTCAATGATGCACAATGAGGGACGCGGAAACCGTCCTGGGATGCCCGAGGCCGTAGGGGAAGACGAGCCTCAGTACAGATCCAGGAGGTCCGGTGACCGCACGTGGCGTTTTCTACGTCCACTCCGCGCCACCTGCGCTGAGCCCGCACATCGAATGGGCGGCCGCAGGTGTACTCGGCGTGCCCGTGTCCCTTGAGTGGGCCGACCAGGCGGCCGCGCCGGGGACCCTGCGCGCCGAACTGCATTGGGAGGGCAAGCCCGGAACCGCCGCCGGGATCACCTCCGCGTTGCGCAACTGGAAACTCCTGCGCTTCGAGGTCACCGAAGACGCCACCGCCGGCTGCGACGGCGTCCGCTACAGCTTCACCCCCACCCTCGGCGTCTTCACCGGAGTGATCGGCGCCAACGGCGACATCATGATCCCCGAAGACCGGCTCCGCACCGCCATGGCCAACGCCGCCGCCGGCAAGACCACCCTCGAAAACGAACTCGAACGCCTCCTCGGCACCCCCTGGGACAACGAACTCGAACCCTTCCGCCGAGCCGGCGACGGCGCACCCGTCCGCTGGCTCCACGCGGCTGTGTAGTGCTTTCTTGCAAGCGA
>NZ_JBIMPP010000083.1:0-30823 GCF_043906805.1 Actinomadura sp. SCN-SB
GTCTGGGCGGCGCGTTCGGCGCGGATCCTGGCGATCACGTCGCCGGCCGCCGTCTTGATCGACTCCAGCTCCTGGAGGTACGACCAGTAGTCCGGGTGCGGGCCGATCAGCCTGCGCGGGGCCCGGTCCAGCCGTTCCACCAGCTCGTCCAGGGCCCGCGCGTGGTGCGGGGCGGCGCCGCCCGGCTGGGCCATGGCGAGCTTCTGCGCGTCCCGGACGGCGAACCGGGCGGCCTCGGCGGGCTTGCCGGGGTCGGCCGCGGCCGCGTCCAGGTCGGCCACCCGGCCGGTGACCTGGTGCGCCCTGCGCTCGGCGGCGTTCAGCTCGGTACGGGCGGCCGTCAGGGCGCGCTGGGCCTGCTTCCACTCGTTGCGCGCGACGTGCCCGGACGCCTCGCCCAGCCGCTCCCGGGCACGCTCCACGCCGTCCTCCACGGCCTCGGGCGCGCCCTTGAGGTCCTGCCAGCAGGCCAGCGAGTAATTGCGCAGCAGCAGCTTCATCGCCTGCCTGACGGATTCGACCCGTCCCGCGACCATCTCCGAGCGGGTGCGGACGGAGGCCAGCGAGTTGCGCACCTTCTCACCCAGCCGGGGCAGCTCCTCGGCCGCCTCGCGGGCGCTCTCGGCGGCGCGGCGCACCTCGTCGGCCTTGTCCATCGCCCCGGCGAGCCCGAGCCCGCCCAGCCCCTGGGAGCCGAGCTGGGAGAGCGCCTCCTTGGCCCGTGCCAGCTCGGCCTCCGGGTCGGAGGCGTCCATGCCGGCCGCGCGGGCGGCGGCGATCGCGGCGTCGGCGGCGGCGACGGCGTCCCTGGCGGCGGTGAGCCGGGGCGGCAGCTGGTCGAGGGCCGCCTCCAGCCGGCTCATCTGCGGGGCCAGCCGCTCGGCGAACCGGTTCAGATCCGTGGTGATCTTCTTCAGCCGGTCGGTGACGGCGAGGAAGGCCCGCCGGGCGGAGTCGTACTCGGCCGGGCCACGCTCGCGGTCGTCGTCGAGGTCGTTGGCGTCCAGGACGGAGATATAGGCCATGGCCGCGGCGTCGGCGCTGTCGCTGAGCGCGGTGAACTCGTGACGCACGGGCGCCGCCGCGCGGGCGTCCAGATCGGCGAACACCGTGACCCGGCCCTGGAGGTACTTCTGGGCCTGGTCCATGTCGTAGAAGGCGGTGGCCGCGTCCTCGCGGGCCTGCACCGCCGCGGCGGCGGCCTGGTCCCCCCGGCCCCGGCGCCGCTGGTCGCCCCGTCCTGGTCGCAACGTGCCTCCCTTCCCTTCGCCTCCAGTCTCCCGCAGGACGCCCGAAGTCTTCACCTACCGGGCGAGATCGGTCCACCCGGGACCGCTCCGAACGGGCCGGTCCCGGGCGCGTCGGCCCGGCGGAAACGTCCCCGCCGCCCGCCCGCGTTCCGCCGACAGGATGGCGCCGGGCTCCGCCGAGCGCGGAATTCGGGCCTCCGCCCGGGCGGCAGGGAACGGATAGCATCGCTCCTACGTCGGGTATAGCGGGGCCGCGAAGGCGTCATCACACCTTGTATCGATCTTGGAGGCACAGTGGGTGTCAGTCTCAGCAAGGGCGGCAACGTCTCGCTCACCAAGCAAGCTCCCGGCCTGACCGCCGTGACCGTCGGGCTCGGCTGGGACCTGCGCACCACCACCGGTGCCGACTTCGACCTGGACGCCTCCGCGCTGGTGCTGGACGGCTCCGGGAAGATCGTGTCCGACCAGCACTTCGTGTTCTTCAACAACCTGCGCACCCCCGACGGCGGCGTCGAGCACACCGGCGACAACACCACCGGCGCGGGCGAGGGCGACGACGAGCAGATCAAGGTCGACTTCGCCGCCCTGCCCGACGCCGCCCAGCGGGTGGCCTTCGCGGTGTCGATCTACGAGGCCGATTCGCGCGGGCAGAACTTCGGCCAGGTCCGCAACGCCTTCATCCGCGTGGTCAACCAGGCGGACAACACCGAGATGGCCCGTTACGACCTGACCGAGGACGCCTCGACCGAGACCGCGATGGTGTTCGGCGAGCTGTACCGCAACGGCGCGGAGTGGAAGTTCCGCGCGGTCGGCCAGGGCTACGCCTCCGGCCTGGCCGGCATCGCCACCGACTTCGGCGTCAACATCTGACGGTTCCCCCCGGCCTCGCGGCCCCTCCCCGGTTTCCGCGCAGGCCACCCCGTAGCGACAGGGAGATTCCGATCATGGGAGTATCGCTCGCCAAAGGCGGCAACGTTTCGCTCACCAAGGCCGTCCCCGACCTCACCGCCGTCTCCGTCGGCCTGGGCTGGGACGTGCGGGCCACCACGGGTGCCGACTTCGACCTGGACGCCTCGGCCCTGCTGCTGGGCGGCGACGGCAAGGTACTCTCGGATCAGCACTTCGTCTTCTTCAACAACCTCAAGAGCCCGGACGGGTCCGTCGAGCACACCGGCGACAACCTGACCGGCGAGGGCGAGGGCGACGACGAGTCGATCAACGTGGATCTGCGGGCCGTCCCGGCCGAGTGCGAGCGGATCGTCTTCCCCGTGTCGATCTACGACGCCGACGCGCGCGGGCAGAGCTTCGGCCAGGTCCGCAACGCCTTCATCCGCATCGTCAACAGGACCGACGGCACCGAACTGGCCAGGTTCGACCTCACCGAGGACGCCTCCACCGAGACCGCCATGGTGTTCGGCGAGCTGTACCGGCGCGGTGGCGAGTGGAAGTTCCGCGCGGTCGGCCAGGGCTACGCCTCCGGCCTGGCCGGCATCGCCACCGACTTCGGCGTCAACGTCGCCTGATCCCGCATTTTTCCTTCCTCACAGAGACGTACGCATGATTCTTCGCACCTTCGGCTGGTCCTTCGGGGTCACCGCACTCGGCCTGCTGGCCGCGCTGTTCTACGGCGGGCCCGCGGGCCTGCTGCTGGTGGCGGTGCTGGCCATCCTCGAGATCTCGCTCTCCTTCGACAACGCCGTGGTCAACGCCAAGGTGCTGGATCGGATGAGCGCGTTCTGGCAGCGGATCTTCCTGACCGTCGGCATCGCCATCGCGGTGTTCGGGATGCGGCTGGTCTTCCCGCTGCTGATCGTGGTCATCACCGCGGGGCTCGGCCCGATCGAGGCCTTCGACCTCGCGCTGAACGATCCCGACCGATACCACCACGCGATGGAGACGGCGTACCCGACCATCGCCGCGTTCGGCGGGATGTTCCTGATGATGCTGTTCCTGAACTTCGTGTTCGACGACCACGAGCACAAGTGGCTGGCCTGGCTGGAGCGTCCCCTGGCTCGCATCGGCAAGCTGGACCAGCTTCCGGTGGTCGTGGCGGGCGGCACGCTGGCGCTGATCGCCGGGGTGTGGGCGGACGACCCGGGCGAGGTGATGATCGCCGGCGTGCTCGGCATGGTCACCTACATCCTGGTGAACGGGCTGGGCGAGCTGTTCTCCGAGGCGGGCGGCGTCGAGGAGGATCCCGAGGAGCCCGGGGAGCCGGGGGACGCCGTGGCGGTCAAGTCCGCGAACGGCGGGCCGAGCAAGCTGGCCATGGCCACCGGCAAGGCCGGCTTCTTCCTGTTCCTGTACCTGGAGGTGCTGGACGCCTCGTTCTCCTTCGACGGGGTCATCGGCGCGTTCGCGATCAGCACCGACCCGATCGTCATCGCGCTGGGCCTGGGCATCGGCGCCATGTACATCCGGTCGCTGACGGTCTTCCTCGTCCGCAAGGGAACCCTGCACGAGTACGTCTACCTGGAGCACGGCGCGCACTGGGCGATCGGCGCCCTGGCCGCCTGCATGCTGATCGGCATCGCGTCGCACGTGCCCGAGTGGATCACCGGCGGGCTCGGCGCGGGCCTGATCGTCGCGGCGTTCATCAGCTCGGTGCTCCGCAACCGCCAGGAGGGCGAGGAGGCCGGGGACGAGCCCGCGGGCGAGGACGAGCCGGTCCGCTCGGCGAGCAAGGTCTGAGGGGCCGCCCGCGACCGAGGAGCCGTCCGAGAACCCCGTCACAGCAGGCACCAGTACCCGGCGACGGGACCCGTCACAGGGGCCTGCCCGACGAGCCGCCACGGGGGCGGCGCCATCGAACTCAGCAGAGGAGCCGAGGATGTCGATCTCGCTGCAGAAGGGCCAGAAGGTCTCGCTGGAGAAACCGGGCGGCGGTGGCCTGACCAGGGTGAAGATGGGTCTGGGCTGGGACGCCGTGGCCAGGAAGGGCCTGTTCGGCAGGTCCAAGGCGCAGAACATCGACCTGGACGCGTCCTGCCTGCTGTTCGACGCCAGCGGCAACCTCGCCGACTCGGTGTGGTTTCGCCAGCTGCGCAGCAAGGACGGGTCGGTGCTGCACACCGGCGACAACCTGACCGGCGAGGGCGAGGGCGACGACGAGGTGATCAACGTCGATCTGTCCGCGGTGCCGCCCAACATCAGCCAGCTGGTGTTCACCGTCAACTCCTTCACCGGCCAGGACTTCTCGCAGATCGAGAACGCCTTCTGCCGGCTGGTGGACGAGTCCACCGGCCAGGAGATCGCCCGCTACGAGCTGACCGGCTCGGGCCGGCACAACGCGCAGATCATGGCCAAGGTGTCCAGGGACGGGCAGGGCTGGTCGATGACGGCGATCGGCGCCACCGCGAACGGCCGCACCTTCCAGCACCTCCTGCCGGCGGTCTCCGCCCACCTGTGACGCCGTGATCTGGGCTGCCGTCCGAGCGGGAGGAACCGAAGTGCATGCGGCACTTTGATCACATCGACCCCGCCCGCCGGAAGCATCTGTTCCACCGGCATCCGCGCGCCTTCGACCGGCACGGCGACCCGGAGGTGCTGGCCGTCGCGCTGGGCGCCACGCTCTACAGCCCGGCGACCCGCCCGGCGCTGGCCGAGGACGTCGTCAAGGCGGCGCGGCGCGGTGTGACCAGCATGGTGCTGTGCCTGGAGGACGCGATCGCCGACGAGGACGTGGAGGCGGCCGAGGCCAACCTGGTGGCGCAGCTGGAACGGCTCCTGCCGTCCGGCGCCCCGTCGGTGGCCGAGCCGCCGCTGCTGTTCGTGCGCGTCCGTACCCCCGAGCAGATCGGCGACCTGGCCGGGCGGCTCGGCGCGGCGGCGGGGCTGGTCAGCGGGTTCGTCATCCCCAAGTTCACCCCCGGGCCCGGTGGCGAGTTCCTGGACGCGGTCGCCGACGCCGAGGACCGCGTCGGGCACCGGTTGCTGGCCATGCCGGTCATCGAGAGCCCGCAGGCGGTCTACCGGGAGTCGAGGACCGAGCTGTTACAGGACGTGGCGCGGCTGCTGGCCAAGCACCGGGAGCGGGTGCTCGCGGTGCGGATCGGCGCGACCGACATGTCCGCGGCCTACGGGCTGCGCCGCCCGCCCGACCTGACCATCTACGACATCGGCCCGGTCGCCGGGGTGATCGCCGACGTGGTGAACATCCTGGGCCGTGCGGACGGCACGGGGTTCGTGGTGACCGGGCCGGTCTGGGAGTACTTCTCCGCCGGAGAGCGGATGTTCAAGCCGCAGCTGCGGCAGTCGCCGTTCGAGGCGCAGCGGGCCGCGCGGCTGCGGCAGCGCCTGATCACCTCCGACCTGGACGGGCTGATCCGCGAGGTCCACCTGGACAAGGCCAACGGCCTGATCGGCAAGACGGTCATCCATCCCAGCCATGTGGCGGCCGTCCACGCCCTGTCGGTGGTGACGCACGAGGAGTACTGCGACGCCTCCGACATCCTGGAGGAGACCGGTGGAGGGGCGATGGCCAGCGTCTACGCCAACAAGATGAACGAGGCCAAGCCGCACCGCGCCTGGGCCGAGCGGCTGATGCTGCGCGCCCAGGTGTTCGGGGTGGCGGCCGAGGGCGTCACGTTCGTCGAGCTGCTCGAAGCGGCGGGTGGCCGGTGAACGTGGACGCGACGGCGCCCGCGGCTCCGGAAGAGCCTCCAGGGGAGCGCCGAGAGCGTGCGGGGACCTGGCCGGGGGAGTGGGTGGCCGCGCGTCTGGGCGTCCGTCTCCACGACCGTGAACGCCCTGCGGGGGCCGGCCTGGAAGACCTGGTGGGCCTCGCGGTGCGCCGCAACCCCCGGCGCGCGCATCTGCTGGTGTCGGCCGTACTGGGCAAGCACGTCCCCACCGACCCGCGCCTTGTGTACGGGGCGGGCCTGTTACTGGGCGACCTCGTCAGGCGATGCCTCGGGTCGCCACCGCGTGAGGCCGGCACCTTGCTGCGGGATGCTCTGCACGGGCGTCCGGGGGCGGCCTCGGGCCTGCGTGATCGCCTGACGGAGCCACGTGAGCCCGTGGACGCGGTCGTGCTCGGCTATGCGGAGACCGCGACCGCCTTGGGGCACTCCGTGGCGGATGCTCTGGGGGGCGCCTTCTACCTGCACTCGACCCGACGTCCCGTCGAGGGCTTCGATACCTATGGGGGCTTCGAGGAGGAGCACAGTCACGCCACGAGCCACCTGCTCCTCCCAGGCGACCCCGGCCTGCTCGGCAGGGACGTGCCGCTCGTCCTGGTGGACGACGAGTTGTCCACCGGGCGGACGGTGATGAACACCATCGGGGCGTTGCACGCGGTCCGTCCACGCGAGCGGTATGTGGTGGCCGCCCTGGTCGATCTGCGCGGGGACGATGACAGGGCGTCCTTCGCGTCCTTCGCCGCCTCCCTGGGAGCCCGCATCGATGTCGTGTCGCTGGCCACGGGACGGGTAGCGCTGCCTGACGGCATCCTTGAGGCCGGACAGGCTCTGGTGGCCTCTCTGGTGGAGAGCGAGCCGTTCGCCGGGGAGGCGCGGCCCCATGCCGTGGCGCGGGTGGACCTGTCGTGGCCGGAGGAGCTCCCTGATGGGGGACGGCACGGATTCCTGCCCGAGCATCGCGAGAGGTTGGAGAAAGATCTGCCGGGCATGGCGAGCCGTCTCGTCCCCTTCGTCGAGGGCGCGAACCGGGTGCTGGTCCTGGGCTTCGAGGAGTTGATGTACGCGCCGCTGCGCCTGGCCGAGGCTTTGGCCGACGCGCTACCGGACGGCGTGGACGTGCGCTACTCCACCACGACCCGCTCACCCGTCCTCGCTGTGGACGACCCCGGCTACGCCATCCGCACACGGCTGGTGTTCCCCGCGCACGACGACCCGGCCGATGGGCCGGGCGAACGGTACGCCTACAACGTCTCCCGTGACTTCGACGCGATCGTGTTCGTGGTCGACGACGTCGGTGATACGCCTGCCCTTGAGGACGGCCTGGTCGCGCAACTGTCACGGCTGGCGCCCGTGGTGCTGGCCACCGTCCCCTCGCACAGGCGCGCGGGGTCGGCCAGGGCGCTCTACGGACCCGCCTTCGGCAGCTACCCGGCCGAGGACGTGGCGTGGCTCCTCAAGGACCTGTCCCACGTGCGCCTTGAGGCGCCCACAGAAGAGCGCGAAGCGGCCATACAGGCGGGGCGGGCTCACTACGCCGAATCCCTGCCCATCGAGTATCAGCCCAGCCCCGCGTACCAGAAGCTCTTCCACCAGGCCCTGGACGCGTCCGCGGAAAGGCTGGCCTACGCGACCGGGGTCATCACCGAAATGATCCTGGCCGAACGCGGACGCGACGCCGTGCTGGTGTCCCTGGCACGCGCGGGCACCCCCGTCGGGATTCTGGTGCGGCGCTGGGCGCGGTTCGCGCACGGCCTCGACCTGCCGCATTACGCGATCAGCATCGTGCGGGGACGCGGCATAGACGATGTCGCTCTGGCCTACATCGCCGCCCGGCACGACCCGGCGCGGGTGATGTTCGTGGACGGCTGGACGGGCAAGGGCGCCATCACCCGGGAACTCACCGCGGCCCTCGACGCGCACGCGGCCGCCACCGGACGGCGGCTCCCCGACGACCTGGCGGTGCTGGCCGACCCCGGCCGGTGCACGCGCCTGCACGGCACCAGGGACGACTTCCTCATCCCGTCCGCCTGCCTGAACTCGACGGTGTCGGGGCTGGTCAGCCGTACCGTCCTGAACCGCGACCTGATCGGGCCCGGCGACTTCCACGGCGCCAAGTTCTACGCGGAGCTGGCCGAGGCCGACGTCTCCGCGGTCTTCCTCGACGCGGTCTGCGCCCGCTTCCCCGACGTCGCCGGACGGGTCGCCGCGGACCTGCCGGGCCTGCTCGCCGCGGACCGTACGCCCGACTGGTCGGGCTGGGAGGCCGTCCGGGAGGTGGGCCAGGCGCACGGCATCGACGACCTCAACCTGATCAAGCCGGGGGTGGGGGAGACCACCCGCGTGCTGCTGCGCCGCGTCCCATGGAAGGTCCTGGCCAGGGCGGACGCGGGGGAGGACCTGACGCACATCAGGCTGCTGGCCGCCGAACGGGGCGTTCCTGTGGAAGAGGTCGAGCCCGATGCGATCCCGTACGCCTGCATGGGATTGATTCACCCCCGGTTCGGACAGGGGGCCGTGCAATGAGCGTTCTCGTATGCACCGACCTCGACCGCACGCTCATCTACTCCACGTCGGCCCTCGGCTTGGACGGCCGTCCCGACGCGAGCATGCCCCGTCTTCTGTGCGTGGAGCTGTATCACGCGGTGCCTCTCTCTTACATGACGGAGACGGCGGCCCGTGCTCTGGAGGCCCTCGCCGAGATGACCACGCTCGTCCCTACGACGACGCGTACACCCGAGCAATACGCCCGCGTTCACCTGCTGGAGAAGCCCGCGCCCTACGCCATCTGCGCGAACGGCGGACGCATCCTGGTGGACGGCATCGAAGACCTCGACTGGTCGGCCGCCGTCCAAGCGCGCGCGGCGGAGTCGGGCACGTCCTTGGACGAGGTACGTGAACAGCTCGTACGCGTGAGCGGGCCGTTCGTCCTCAAACGCCGCGAAGCCTCAGGGCTGTTCGCCTATGCCGTGGTGGACAGAAAGGCGATGCCCCCAGGTTGGGTCGAGGACCTGTCCGGCTGGTGCGCCGAACGCGGCTGGCGTACGTCCCTCCAAGGCCGCAAGGTGTACTGCCTACCCGAGAGCCTCACCAAGGCCGCCGCGGCGGCAGAGGTGGCCCGGCGCGCCGGCACCCAACGCATGCTGGCCGCAGGGGACTCCCTCCTCGACACCGAACTCCTGGAAGCCGCGCACGCCTCCATCAGGCCCGCCCACGGCGAACTGCACGACACCGGGTGGACGTCCCCCTCCACCGCCGTCACCACCGCGAGCGGCATCGCCGCGGGAGAGGAGATCACCGCCTGGCTGCTCGACCAGGCCGGGAATCGCCTGGCAATCACGAAACCGTGGCGGCCGACGAAGACAAACACCGCCGGACGTAGGGTCGCCCAAGCCCCCGTTCAACGGTAACAATCGGATGACCCTTGGAACCCCGCACCCTTGCCGCGCCACCCGCCCCGACGAGGCGCGATGTGATCGGGAGGTCCATGACTACCCGTCTGACAGGTGACGAGACCGCGTTGTGGGAAGCCGCGGCCCGGGTGCTCGATGCCAACTGGACGGGGACCGCCACCATCCCGTCACCCGGCCTCTACCCGCACCAGTGGAGCTGGGACTCCGCGTTCGTCTGCATGGGCCTCGCCCGGCACCGCCGCGACCGCGCCGAACAGGAACTGCTGTCCCTCTTCCGCGGCCAGTGGGCCGACGGCCTGCTTCCGCACATCGTTTTCAACCGCACCCTTGCCCGGCACGCGTACTTCCCCGGCCCCGAACTATGGCGCAGTGACCGCCAGCCCGGCGCGCCTCGCGGCGTCCACACCTCCGGCCTCACCCAGCCACCCCTGCACGCCCTAGCCGCGTTGCGCCTCCACGAATGCGCTCACCCTTCCGAGGCCGAACGCAGCCGGGCCTTCCTGCAACGCCTCTACCCGATGCTGGTGGAGCAGCACCGCTACCTCGCCCAATCCCGGGACCTGTGCTCCAGCGGCCTGATGTCCATATGCCACCCCTGGGAATCCGGTCTCGACAACAGCCCCGCCTGGGACGACCCCCTCAGCGCCGTCCAGCCCCCACCGGCCCACTACACCCGGCGATCCCACCCCACAGGCGAGGACTACGACCGCTACGTATGGCTCGTCACCCTCCTACGCGAATCCGGCTACGGAACCGGCTACTTGCGCGACGCCCACCCCTTCGCCGTAGAGGACCCCCTGGTCAACGCCACCTACCTCGCCTCCACCCACGCCCTGGCCGAACTCGCCCAGATCATCGGCCGTGACCCCGTACCGCACCAGGAACGCGCCCAGCGCATCCACCGCGCGCTCCTCGACCGGCTATGGGACTGCGACGCCGGCTGCTTCCGCGCACGCGACATCCGCGCCGACACCCTCCTGCCCGTCGTCACGGTCACCGCCTTCGCGCCGCTCCTCGACCCGGAACTCCCAACCCCCCACGTCCGCAACCTGGTGGACCTGCTGCTGTCCGCCCGCTTCGCCGGAGCCGCCGGATACCCCGTCCCCACCTGCGACCTCCAGGCCCCCACGTTCGACCGCCACGCATACTGGCGCGGTCCCACCTGGGTCAACACCAACTGGCTCCTGTGGCTCGGCGCCCTCGGCCACGGCCTCGGCGTCATCGCCGACCTTCTCTACGGCTCCACGCTGCGCCTCGTCCGCCAATCGGGGTTCCGCGAGTTCTTCGACCCCTTCGACGGATCGGGCCACGGCAGCCACGACTACAGCTGGTCCGCCGCCCTCATCCTTGACCTCCTCGGTGCCCGCCGCGCCCCGCAGGCCGCGTAACGTGAGGTCCATGCGCCTCTCCCGGCAGATCCGCGACCGGCTCACCCTGGAGAAGGGCGAGCGCGCCCTGGCCACCGCACCCACCCGCGGAGGCTCCTACGTCGTCGCGACCTCCACCGCCCTGCACCTCCCGACCCCCTCCGGAACCTTCACCCGCCTGCCCTGGGAACGCATCGACCAGGCGTCCTGGAAGGACGGCTGGCTCCACGTCCACGAAACGGCGGGCGGCCCCGAGCACCACGTCCGCCTGGTCGAACCCGGCTCCGTCCCCGAGACCGTACGGGAACGCGTCACCGCCACCGTCGTGATCAGCCGCGACGCCCGGCTCCCCAGCGGGGGCACCGTACGGATCGCGGGCCGCCGCCCCGCCACCGGCGGGGACGTCCGCTGGTCGTTCGTCTTCGCCCCAGGTCTGGACCCGTCCGACCCGGGCCTGCGGGCCCAGGCCGAACAGGTCCTCCAAGACCTGCGCCGGCAGACCGGCCTCTAGGGCTTGGCCGTCTCCTGCCGGGGATCCTCGTACTCGCGCGGCATCTCCCGGTTCCGCCCTGCGATCCGCTGCCCGATCTGCTCGGGCACCCGTTCCCTGGCGGCCCCAGCGATCTCGCCGCCCTTGCTGCGCAGCGTCTCGGCGGCCTCCTGGACCTTGGGGTTCTCGCCCAGCCGCCGCGTCGCCTGCAAGATCTGCTCGTACCGTTCGCGCCCGGCCTTCGTCCCCAGGACGTAGCCGACCGCCGCACCCATGATGAACGTCGTGCGGAATTTCATACCAACCCCCGGGTCAGCGGTGTAGTGCCCCTCCCACATACCCAGAAACCGCCCGCCCAGTCGCCCGGCCTTTAACCGTGCGCGAACACCTCCCGGCATGCGCTAACCTAGACCCGCTGGCAGGCCACCAAGCCCGCCCCATCCCGCGTAGCTCAATCGGCAGAGCAGCCGGCTGTTAACCGGCAGGTTATTGGTTCGAGTCCAATCGCGGGAGCACCAACGTGCCTCCATAACAGCAGGTCACGCCCCATCCCGAATGATCGGCACGGGGCTTTCGCGTCCCTGCATGACTAACTGCTTGACGAAGGTCCGGCCAATCTCCCCGGGAACAGCCGGTCCATCTCGGTGGCGCCGTCCTCCAGGACGGGCCGCAGCTGCAGCCGGTAGACGGTCTCGGTGACACGTGTGTTGCTGTGCCCAACCAGACGAGCGATGTCCTCGATCGCCATCCCGTGGTCGGAGAGCAGCGACACGAAGCTGTGCCGCAGCTCCCGCGGCGTCCACTCCGCAGCTTCCAGCCCGGCCAGCTCGGCGACCTTTCGGAAGGCCCTCAAGACGCTCATAGGGTCGCGCTCGCCGCCGTCCTCGGCCGGAAAGACCAGCCGGTCCGGCTGGAGCGGGAAGGCGCCGCCAGCGTCCATGTGGGCGGCTCCCTGCTCGCTGTAGAGGTCATGCAGGGCCAGGACGCAGCGAGCAGGCAGCTTGAGGCTGCGCCGCGACTTCTCGGTCTTGGTATCGCCGCCCCTGCGCACCGACCGCCACACGTGGACGGCGAATTCCTGGTGTTCCCATCCGGCCTCGTCGACCGGCCGCCATTCCTGGCGATCGCCGTCGTAGGCGACCACATGAGACCAGCGCAGGGCTCGCAACTCCTCCGTCCGCGCGCCGGTGAGCAGCGCCAGGACGATGTAGGCGTGCATGTCCGCGCGGCCGGCCTTCTCGGACGCGTCCAGGAGAGCGACGGCCTGGTCGAGGGTGAGGGACTTGGACGGGCGGCCGCTCTTGCCCTTGGGCACCTCGCACAGCAGGACGACATTCCGCTTCACTTTGTCGCGCGCCTGGGCACGCGCAACGGTGCGCTTGAGGATGGAATGCAGCTCGCGCAGCGTCTTGGTGCTGTGCGTCTTCGCCTTCTTGGCCAGCCAGCGGTCCACATCGTCGGCGGAAAGCTCGCGCAGCTTCCGCGCGCCGAGGTCGGGAATGATGTGGTTCTTGGCCAGGCTAGTACGGTTCTTCACCGTGTTCTCGTCCCGTCCGGCCAGTCCGTACTCCAGCCAGTTCTCGACGGCTTGGGCGACGGTGTATTTGGTGTCCTCGCTGGGCAGGCCGTCATCGCGGTCGCGCAGCTTCCGCTGCAGCTTCTTGAGAGCCCTGCTCTTGCTCTTGTCGCTGGCCGTCCGGACGATGCGCTTGCCAGCGGGCGTGTACCCGACCGTGACCGAGGCGATCCAGCGCTTCCGGCTCTCGCTCCAGTGCAGCCCGCCATCACCGCGCGGACGCTGCCTCCGCTTGGGCTTGTCGCCCTCATCGGGCTCTTTGGGCGTGTCGAGGGTGGTTTTGGGCATGCCGATCTCCTCCAGGCGATCCTGACAGTGAGTGATGGATGTGAGGGACGAAACGGGGGTCTGCACGCCTGCACGCCTGCACGCATGCACGTAATGCACAACAACGGGTTTCTGTGCATTGTGTGCATGCGTGCAAGCGTGCGAGCCCGCGCCGAGGCCCGCTGGCCGGTGACGCTGCGTGACGTGGTTCGGTGGTCATGGCGTGGCTTCCGCGGGGGCCTCGGGGTAGGTCTCGTACACGGCCGCGGGGATGCGGCCGCCGCCGTTGCGGGGTGGGGTGGGCAGGCGCCTGATCCAGCCGTGGGCCTCCAGGACGCGTAGCCCTGGCTCCAGGTCGGCGACCTTGCGGAAGCGGGGTCTGAGGGCCTGTACGGCGTCGCGGGCGGTGAAGCGGTGGACGCCGGTGCGGACGATCCAGTCGCGCAGGGCGCGGGCGTCGGCCAGGTCGGGGTCGGCGCCGATGAGGTCGTAGGCGGCTTGGGCGTGGGCGAGGAAGTACTCGCCGATCTGTCGGGCCTGGGCGAAGGTGGCGGCGGTGATGGGGCGGTGCCAGGCGCCGTGATGGTGCTGGGCCAGGTGGAGGAGGCCGGCGATGCGGACGACGGCGCCGGGGTATTTGCCGCCCCAGTCGGGCATGTGCGCCAGGTCGTTGCCGGGCCGGAAGCGCGGCTCGGTGTCGGCGAGCAGCTCTTGGACGGCGGCGATGGCGGTGTCGCTGAAGTTCAGGGTGATCGGCTCGGCGAGGCTGTGCAGCCGGGTGATGAGGCTGGACAGCGTGGCCGCATAGGTCTGGGTGATGTGCGCGGGGATGAGTTCGGGGGCGTGGTCGCGGTAGCCCAGCAGCGAGGCCGGCACCGCGTACAGGATCCGGCCGAGCAGGCCCTGGCCGCGGAATTGGGGCGTGTCGGCCAGCCCGGCCAGGACGTCGGGCTGGGTGCACACGCCGAGTGTCACGTGCGCGGATTCGATGATCTCCGAGGGGCGGCCGACGCGGTCGATGCGCATGCCCTCGCCAGCGTGGCCGTGCTTGAGGACGGCGAAGTTGGGCGCGCCGCTGTAGCGGCCGGCGGCGATGGAGAAGATTTCGCCTTCGGGGGACAGCACCGCCATCCGGCCGCCCTGCTGGGCGAGCAGCGAGGTCAGGACTTCGGGGGTGGCGTCGTCGGAGAACAGCCGCGGCTCAGGCGGCACCTGCAGCTCGGCGAGCCGTTCAGCGGCGATCTGCGCATCGCCCAGGTGCTGCTCACGAACGACGGCGTCGATGGCGTTGATCGCTGCCTTTTCGGCCTTTTCCAGGTCGGCCTCGGCGACGCGGCGTTGCAGGGCGATTTCGGTGATGACCGGCTGCGCGGCGTCCCGTAGTGCGGCCTCGGCGTCCCGGATCGGCGCGGTCATCGCGGCGAACACCTCGGATTTGCGATTGCCGGGGCCGAGGGCGATGACGGTGAAGATGTTGGTGGGCTCGCGCCAGCCGCGGGCCTGGACCCACACCTTGCCGCCGGCGGCGACGGCGAGCACCGCCAGGCCGAGGCAGCCGGCCAGGTCGTGCGGCGTCTGGGTCTGCTCTGCCAGCCGTGCGGCGTACTCGCCGAGCCAGTCCGGCAGCGTCGGCAACGGAAAGGTCGGCAGTTCCCGCGTGGCCTCCAGTGGCGTAGGCGCTGGCCAGTTGCGCGCGTCCGCGGTGGTGATGTGCTGGACGGCGGCAGTGACCGCGCCGCGCAGGTCGGTGGACTCGCCGTCGGCGGCTTGGCGGCCGAGCTGGGTGAGCCGGATTCCGGTTGAGGCGACCTCGCGGGCGTAGGCGAGATCGGCCAGCCGGTGCGCGTAGTAGCCGACTTGGGCCGAGGAGATCGTCTCGGCGATCAGGGTGTGCAGGTAGGGGGCGCCACCGACCTTGCCGAGCTGCCGGGCGCCCAGCTCGGCCGCGACGGCGGTGGGCTCGCAGGGGTCGCCGCGATCGGCCAGTGCGCAGATGGCCTGCCAGATCACCTGATGGGCGGGCCGGTAGAACTCGCCGCCGTCCAGCAACGCCCGGGCCTCGGTCACCGCCCGGGGTGACAGCATCATCGCCCCGAGGACCTGCTGCTCGGCGCTGAGGTCGTGCGGCAACGACCGGGCCAGGTCGACGTCATCGTCAGGGTCGGGAACGACGGTGAGGTTGGCCAAGGCAGACTCCCTCTCGGATGCGCGGACATGCTTCGCATTGGGTGTGCATGGTGCGGCTGGTGTGACTTGATGGGCGAAAAAGCCCGGGCCGTCCGGCGGCCCGGGCCTGGGGCTGATCAGGTCAGGCCGGTGGGCTCACCCGCGGGCCGGGCCGGGCGGGTCGCGGCGTCCAGGCCGCCTTTGACCTCATCGCCGAGCGCGAGGTGGGCCCGCCGGTCGGCGGGGTCGGTGGGAGCGGGCATGGCGCCGGCGGCGATCCGCAGCGCCTGGACCAGCCGCTCGCCTTCGCGGGTGGGCATGCGCACGTCGATCATCAGGGGCACCTTCTGATGAGGACGGTGCTGGTGGCGTAGGTGTGGGCGCCGACCAGCGGCGCGGCCGCCAGCACGGCCGCCGTGGCGGGCCAGGCCGCCTCGCCGGTCAGGCCGGTCAGCGTGCACACCGCGCCGATGATGAAGAAGCAGGCGGCGACGCCGCCGCGCAGGGCGTCGTCGGTGCCGGGGCCGTGTTCGGGGCGGCCGGCCGGTCGTGGGATTGTGCTCATTGATCGGTTCTCCTTCCGAGGGATGTGGAGGGGGTCGGTCGGGACGGCCCCGGCGCGGGCGTTGTGGAAGATGTGCGGCGCCGGGGCCGTCAGGTCATGGCCTGGTCAGTTGCGGGCCGGGACGCGGGCGAGGTCCTCGACGATCGCCGTCAGCGCGTCGCCGAGGGTGCGCAGGCTCTCGTTGAGCCGGTCGGCGTCCTCGGGGTTGCTCATCGACTCCCCGATGGCGCTGTTGCGCAGGATGCCGCCGAGCCGGTCGCGGACGATGTCGACGAGGGCGGTGAGGGCGGCCCGGTGGGAGCGGCGCATCTCCAGCGTCTCGCTGTACAGCTGGGCGCCGCCGCCGTCCAGGACGGTGTCGATGGACTGGGCGAAGGTGGTCATCGCGTCCATCACCTCGGCGGCCTGGGTCAGGCCGTCGTCCTCCAGCCGGTCGGTGATGTCGGCGACCTGGTCCAGGTCCAGGTTCAGGACCTGCAGGGCGGTCGTGCGGTCGTCGGACATGTGATCGGTTCCCCTTTCGGTGTAGGGGCGACGGGCCGGTGCCCGCCGCCGGTTGGTCACGCCTGGTGGCGTGCCTCGCTCTCGGCCTGGCCGTCGCCGGCGGGGCCGGGGGCGTGGTCGCGGTGCTGCTCGGCGTCCTGCGCGCCGGGCTCGTCCCGCTGGTCCTGGCGGGCGGGGAGCTGCCAGCCGCCGCCCTGGGCGGGCTGGACTCGGCCCTCGGCCACGAGGCGGGCCATGTGCCGGTAGATGCTGGGGCGGCTCAGCCCCGTGGCCTCGGCCAGCGGCTGCCAGGTCAGCGGGCCGCCTCCGCCCGCCCGCAAGGCCGTCAGCAGTTGCTCGGGCATCGGCGGCTCACCCTCGCCTTGCGGGGCGTCCGGGGTCGCCTGCGGAGCGGCGTCCGGCGCTGGGTGCTCGGCGGGGGCCGGGGTCGGTTCCGTGCGGTGAGCGGGCCCGCCAGCGGGCGCGGATGTGCCTGCTTGGGCCGGGGCATCGCTGGCGGGGACGGCGGCGTGTCCGGCCTCGTACGGGGCGGTCCCGGCCTCGCCATGGCCGGCCGTGGCGTTCGTGGTGGCGTCCTCGGGCCGGTCGTGGTGGTCCAGGTCGACGGCGTCGCCGGCGGGCGCGCCCTGGCGCTTGCAGTGCCGGACCACGCGGGCGATCTCCTTGTCGGAGACGTAGGCGTTCTGCAGCCGGATCGGGGTGGAGGCGCCGACCGGGTTGAACAGCGCGTCGCCCTGGCCGAGAAGCTTCTCGGCGCCGGGGCCGTCCAGGATCACGCGGCTGTCGGCCAGGGATGACACGGCGAACGCCAGCCGGGACGGGACGTTGGCCTTGATCAGTCCGGTGACCACGTCCACGCTGGGGCGCTGGGTGGCCAGCACCAGGTGGATCCCGGCGGCGCGGGCGAGCTGGGTGATGCGGACGATGGAGCTCTCCACGTCCTTGGGCGCGACCATCATCAGGTCGGCCAGTTCGTCCACGATCACGACCAGGTACGGGAAGGGCTTGGCGGGGTGGCCGTTGACGGGGGCCTTGAACTTTCCGGCCTGGGCGGCGGCGTTGAAGTCGTCGATGTGCCGGAACCCGGTGGCGGCCAGGGCGTCGTAGCGGCGGTCCATCTCGCCGGTGACCCACGTCAGGGCCTCGGCGGCCTTGCGCGGGTTGGTGATGATGGGGGTGAGCAGGTGCGGGATGCCCTGGTAGTGGGTCAGCTCGACCCTCTTGGGGTCGATCAGGATCATCCGGACCTCGTCGGGGGTGGCCCGCATCAGCATCGAGATGATCAGGCCGTTGATGCAGGTGGACTTGCCCGCACCGGTCGCGCCGGCGACCAGGAGGTGCGGCATCTTGGCCAGGTTGGCCACCACCGTGCGGCCCTCGACGTCCTTGCCGAGGCCGACGATGAGCGGGTGCCGCGCGGACTCGGCGGCCGCGGCGCGCAGCACGTCCCCGAGGCTGACGATCTCCTTGGTCTCGTTGGGGATCTCCAGCCCGATCGCGGACTTGCCGGGGATCGGCGTCAGGATCCGCAGCTGCGGCGCCTTGGTGGCCACCGCGAGCGTCTTGTGCAGGCCGGTGATCTTCTCGGCCTTGGTGCCGTCGCCCACCGCGATCTCGTACTGGGTGACGGTCGGGCCCCGGGTGTAGCCGACCACGCGCGCATCGACCTTGTGATCGGCGAACACCTTGGCGATCTGCGCGCTGACGCGTTCGGCCTCCCGGCCACCGCCCGCCCGGGGCGGCGCCGACCGCAGCAGGGCATCATCGGGCAACCCGTACCGGCCCGCGGCGGCCTCGACCGGACCTCCGGGGCCGCCCGGTTGGCCGGGGGCGGTGAGGGGCGCGTCAACGGCGGGAAAACCGTGCGGCGGGGTGTCCTCGATACCGACCGGCGCCGGACCGGGCGCAGGCGCCGCCGGCACCTCCTCGGCCGCTGCGGCCGCGTCCCCGGCCTCGGCCGGAGCGGCACCGCACCGCCACACGACCACCACGGCGGCCGCCACTGCGGCCAGCATCACCAGCGGGTGTACTGCGGCCGACTGCAGCACCGCCACCACGGCGACGGCGGTCCCGCCGCCACGCGCCCACCGCAGCCTGGCGCGGGCCGATTCGATCTCCTCGGGGGCAAGCTTGGCAGTGGCCTCGGCCTCCAGCATCCGCGCGTGTTCCTTGGCCTGGCGGGCACGGGCCCGGTCCTGGCGGTCGGTGGCCGCGGCCAGCTCGACCGCCTCGCGGGCGGCGGCCTTGGCCTGGGCCCTGCGGTCCTTGGCCACCCGCTCGACCATCTGCTCATCGGTGATGTCGGCGGTGGTCAGCCACGCACGGGCCCGGGCGCGGGCGACCGGCCAGCCGCGGCGCATCCGCGCCCGCTGCCCCACGATCGCCAGCCACAGCCGCCCGTTGACCTGACCGGCCGCCCGCTTGGCCGCCCGCCTGGCGGCGGCCTCCACGGCCTCACCGGTCGTCAACGGCGGCCGGTCCCGCTCCTTGACCAGGCTCACCCGCGGCTCGTCCTGCTGGCCGGTGCCGAACGCGGCGGCGTACTCGCGTGCGGCCTGTTCCGCCTGCTGCGCCGGTGTGGTGCCGTCGGACCCGCCTGCCATGGCGGCGCGGCCGCGGATGCGGTCCCACAGCGTGAGGCGGTACCGGCGCGGCAGCTCGGCCTCGCGCGTCACCTCGGGCTGCTCGGGTTGGTGCTGGCTCACGGCTGGTCTCCTTCGAGGATCCGGGTGATCTGGGCGATGTGGGCGTCCAGCGTCTGGGTGATCGCCTCGGCGAACGAGGCGGCGGTCTGGTCGGGCAGCTCGGCCACCAGGCCGCGCCAGTGGTCCCAGGCCGCAGCGGCGGCGGCCGCCGGTTTCCCGGCGGCGCGGGCGGCGCGGCGCTTGGCCGCGTAGTGCTCGGCCCGGTTGACCCGGCGCCGGCGGGCGAGCTCGGCAGGCGACAAAGCCACGGATGTACCTCCCGGACGGGGCGTCTCACAGGGGTGTCTCAAGGAGCGGGTTCGCGCGCGCGCGTGCGCGCGCGCCTTGGGGTTTGTCAAGAGGGAATCTGGAAGGGGTGAGACAGGCCGGTGAGACACCGCCGTGAGACCGGGGCCGCACCGGCCCACCCCTGGAGCCACAGACTCAGCCGCCGCTCCCGGAGCCCCCCGAGCCGGGGCCGGTGACGGTGCTGAACATCGTGGCGACGCCGGTGCCCAGCGACGCGGTCACCTGCCGGGCCATCAGGCCGAACAGCGAGCCCGACAGCAGCACACCCGCGGTGAACGCCGCGACCACGTGCGTGGGCCTGGCCTTCTTGTGCTTGAGGATGTACCAGAGGAAACCCAGGATGAGCAGGGTCATGATCAACCCGCCCGTGGCCTCCCCCGGCACCTGGGTCGGCGCCTGCTGGTTCATGATGAAGGTCCTCCTTCGGACTCAGATCTGCAGGAGATGGCCGGGGGCCAGATCCAGGCCAAGGAAGCCTGGCCCCCGGCCGGCTAGAGGGATCAGGACTGGCCGTCCCGCTCGGCGCGGGCGGCATTGACCTGTCTCAGCAGGTCATCGGGATGCGGACGGCCCGCCAGGGCCGAGGGGCAATGCGCCGGGCACCGCGGCCCGACCGGGTACGGACGCACCGCGGTGGTGCTGCCGCACGCGCCGGCGGCCGCCGACCAGTACCCGCACACCCCGGCCAGCAGCGGCGTGACCTGCGGCCCTACCGGGCGGGCGTGGTGAACCGGCCGTCCCGGCTGCACTGCCACACGTCCTGGCTGCGGCCGGTGCCGCCCTCGCGGCCCTTCCAGGTCACCGGGCCGGCGCTGCCGCACTTGGGGCAGCACACGCTCACTTGCCCTTGCTGTCGCTCTGACGTGGGTCCTTGCCCTTGGGAAAGGACGACTTCCACATCGAGGACGTCGGCGCGGTGGCGCTTCCACCGCTGCTGGTGCGCTGATCGGACATACTGGGACCTGCCTCTCTGTGAGGTGGCCTCGCCGGATGTCTTTCCTAGGGACTCCTCCGGCGGGGCCTTTTTGCAGCTCAGGGACCGGATGGCCCCTGATGATCGGGGTGGTGGTCACCGGGCACCCCCGGCCACCAGCGAGGGCCAGGCGCCCACCGGCGCCGGGCATCCGGGTGCGGCGGCCGCCAGCCGGGGCCGCGGCCGCACTCCGCACAGCGGGTAGCACCGCGACGCGCCGCCCTGCCGCTTGATCGCGCGCTCGCGGTAGCGGTCACCAGGCCAGACACGGGCCAGCCGCCACTCGATTCCGGCCGCGCGCACCACCTGCAGCAGTCGCGCGCCCGTGCCCATCTCGTGCTGGAACAGACGGGTCTCCAGGTCGCGGGTGTGCCCGAGTAGTGCCGCGCGTGCTGGTAGGGCCGGGAGAAATGCAGCAGGTAGACCACGCCGGCGGCGCGGCAGCGACGGCACAGCGGGAACAGCTCGCGCGCCGTCCCCGCCAACCGGACCAGCGCGGCGTCGGCACCCAGCACCGCCAGGCGGGCGTCGCAGGCCAGGCACGGGCGGCGGCCCGTCATGACCGCTCCCGCGCCAGCTCGGCAGCCACCGCCAGGCCCTCGGCTACCAGAGCGTCCGGAACGGCGCCCGGCGCCGGGGAGAGACCGATCTCCTCCAGGTGACCGGCGATGTAGGCGGTCGGAGCCAGCTCACCGGCCGCAGCCGCCGCGACCGCCGCGCGGGCGTGCGTCAGCAGCTGGACGTAGGCCATGTGCAGCTCGGCGTACCGAAGCCGCCACTCCTGCGCGCGGGCGTTCGCCACCGCGACCGCCCTGCGCAGCTCGGCCGGATTCCGCGACAGCGTCAGCGGAGACGGCGCCGCGATCGTCTTGGCAGCCGCCATCACCGCTCACCTCCGACCACGGTCAGCGGTCGGCGAGCCGGGACGGCCGCCTGGCCGTCGCGGCCGGGCCGGTCGCCGGTGTCGGGCAGGTCGGCCACGATCTCGGCCTCCAGGTCGCGCGCCCGCTGCTCATACAGCTCGCGCACATGCCGCGCCCGCTCGTACCCGATCCCCAGGGCGGCTTTGATCGCGCGGTAGGGGGCGTCTTCGGGAACGCGCCCGGCGTCGATCGCGTCCGTCAGTTCCTGGACCAGTTCGTCATCGGTCCGGCGGCGCGGCGGCGTCGCCGAGGGACGCGCGGACGGCGGTACCGGAACACCCTTGTTCGGACGCCTCCGCGAGGCCCCGGACGGCGTTCCCGCCTTGGCCCGTCGTGGCCGATAGGCGCCGGTTCGCTGCCCGTCCCCGCCATATGGCTCGGACACGGCCTCGGCGGCGGGACGGGCGATGACAGGCAGCGCCCGCCGCCCCTGGCGCGGCACCGGCCACGCGGTCACGGGGAACGCCTCAGGAACGCGCCGCGCACCCTCCAGCGGCGCCTCCTCGGGGCGCGGAACGGGCACGGTGTGAGCCTGGGCGCCGGGGGCGTGTTCGAACATCTCGGCCAGCCGCAGCGTCGGGTCGCCGTGCTCGTCGTGCCAGGGGTCGGCGTCGGCGATGCTGTGGTCGATCACGCCGATCAGGTGCGCGGTCACCGCGGCGCCGACCGGGCCGAGGGCATGCGCGAACATGCTGCCGATGGCCTCGGGCCCGGCGTGCGCGGCGTCCTGCGGGATGGCCGCGACCAGGTTGAGGAAGATGCTGGTGACCAGCGAACCGGCGGCGATCTTCTCGGCCGAGTTGTCGAGCTTGCCGCCGTTGGCGGCCAGCCGGGCCCGCACGATGATGATCCAGACCACGGCCGAGATCAGCACCGGCTCCAGGATCCACAGCGCCCACCACACCGTGGTGTGCGCGTCCACTCCCATCAGCCGGGCGGCGCCGGCCTGCACACCGGTCGTCGACCAGGCCGCGCACCCGACCAGCACCGGGACCAGGATCCGCAGGTTCAGCGCGCGCAGCCGGGCCAGGGCCAGGGCGCGGGCCTCGCCGGAGCGGGCCATCAGCGCCTTGATCCGGGTCCGCTCTCCCTCGGCGCGGTAGGTCCGGTACAGCGCGGCCAGCTCGGCGTCCGCGGCAGCGGCAGCCTCACGCTCGGTGCGCTCCAGCTCGGCGCGCCTGCTCTCCTCGGCCACGTCCCGAGTCGCGCGCTGGTGCGCGGCCTCGGCGCGCGCCCGGGCCAGCTCATCGGCCCGCTTGGCCGCCGCCAGCTCCCGTTCACGTTCCAGCTCGGCCGCCAGCTCCCGCGGATCGGTCACGGCCGGGCCCTGCGTCTTGCGCGCCATCACCGGCCTCCGTCCCGGCCCGAGGGCTCATCGCCGAGTGGAACAACGGTGCCGCCGGCCAGGCGGGTACGCGCGTCCAAGGCGTGCCCGTCACACATCAGCCCGTCACCGCCAGCGGCGTCGGTGACCCGCCACCGCACCGGCTCGGGGCACGGGATATCGCCGCGGTCGTAGTCCCAGCGGCGATCACAGCCCATGGCACGGCACCACGACCGGCCCCCGGTCGCCGAGATGGTGTTCCCGTGCTGAGGGCACACCGGCCAGCCGATCCGACACGCATCGGTCGGCACCGCCGCGATCCGCTCCAACGTCTCGGCCGCCGCGCGCAGCTCACGACCGACTTCGCGGGCCTGCCCTGCCGCCTCCGGCAGCCGGAACCCGGCCCGCCGGGTCAGGTCACCTGTTGTCCGCTCGTCCATCGTCATGGCCACCGGCCCAGCCGAGCCAGACTGGAAGTCGGTGTGCGCTGCCCGGATGGCCTCGGCCAGCTCATCGGCCAGCAGCGCGATCCCCTGCAGGTGCTCCGGCGTGACCGGCCTGCCCGTACTGGGATCGAGGTCGCTGGCGGGCACGGCGCGCTTTGGCGTAGCCAGCTTGTTGAGCTCGGCTGCGAACCGGGTGTACTGGTCGCGAATCCTGACCGGGGCCTCAGCCAAGGGTGTGAGGTCGGCGCCGATGGCGCGCTTGCGGGCGGCATACACCATGTCCGGCGTGATCGAGGGGGTCACTGAGCCCTGGTCGTCGGCGCCCATGTGGTCGGTCGTGTGAGAATGAGAGTTCATCGGGTTGGACCTCCACGGTCCGATCAAGGCCCTCGTCCGGCGGTTGCGTCGCCAGGACGAGGGCCGCTCTACGTCTGCGAGCTCTTGAATCGCACCTGCAGGTAGGCGCGCACATTCGCCGAGGCACCACGGCACGGGTATGCCTCGGACGCCTCGGAGACTTCGGCAAGCACCTCGGCGCCGGCCGCGACCTCCTCCGGCAGCCCCATCAGCCGCACCCGCAAACCCGACATGGGTCCGGGACCGGCCGAACTGGGGGAGTGGGAGCCGCGGGCCATCAGCCGGCCTCGCTCTCCAGCAGCGCGATGTACTCGGCGATCGCCGAACCCGGGATCCGCCGCGCCCGGCCCTCCCGGACCGACCGCAGCCGCCCCGAACGGATCAGCTCGTAGATCACCGTCCGGGACAGCGACAACATCTCCATCGCCTCAGTGACCCGGTACAACCGCGTCGACGACGGTGTCTGCAAGGACGAGATGGACACGAGGGGATACCTCCATGGCAGTAGGGGACCGCGGGGGTCCGTAGACGTCGGCACGTAACCGCCCTAGTTCACTAGGACAGTCGAGCTAGTCTGACTGTAGACTGACCTAGTCAGGTCGGTCAAGCCATCTGCCTAGGCAGATGGGTAAGGTGTGTCTATGCAGCGGATCGACCCAGCCGACAAGCGGCCAGCCAACGTCCAGATCGCCGCCAGCATCCGAGCCGCGATCCTGACCGGCGAGCTTGAGCCCGGACAGCAGCTGCCGAGCACCCACGAACTGGCCGACTATTTCGGGGTTGCGCGCATGACCGTCCAGAACGCGATCCGGACCCTCAAGGATGAGGGCTGGGTGGACAGCCGTGTCGGCTCTGGCGTGTACGTCCGGGAACAGGCGAAGCTTCCGGCCCCGAATGCCACAGAGCATCCGCTGGCCGGCACCGCGGCGTTCCTCCATGAGATGGGGCACCTGAAGCAGATCCCACGATCCGGCTGGCTACTGCTGCGCATCGCGAACCCTGAAAGCGTGGCCGAGCACTCGGCCCGCGTTGGCATGGTTGGAATCGTGCTCGCCGCCCTCGAAGGCGCGGACGCTGGCCGCACCGCGGCGATGTGCCTGCTCCACGACGCTCACGAGACCCGCATCGGCGACGTTCCCAGCGTTGGTCGTGCTTATGTCCGCACAGCCACTCCGCACGCCGTGACCGCTCACCAGACCGCCGGTATGCCGGACGACGTCGCGAAGCTCGTCCAGGACCTCATCGCCGAGTTCGAGGCGGCCGAGACCATCGAGGCGCGCGTCGCCAAAGACGCGGACAAGATCGAGACTTTGCTTCAGGCCGCCGAGTACAAGGCCCAGGGGCATCCCACCGAACCATGGGAAGAGACTTCGATCGCCGCTCTCCGTACCGACTCGGCCAAAAGGCTCGCCCAGGCCATCATCACTGGCGACCCCAACAGCTGGTGGTCACCCTTCGCCGCCAGCTACCACGAGCTCCGCAAGGCCACCCGGGGCGACACGCCTCAGTGACGCCGAGCTCGTGGAGCCCGACGATGAAGTCGAACACGAGCATGCCGCTCCGCTCCGTCAGCGTGGCCGGGAGTCGTCGACGACCAGAATCGCGCCATGGTGATCGTGAATCGCAACTGCGGAGTTAGTAGGAGTCATTACGAATCGGATGCTCGCCACGATCGCGAGGCGGCTCTCACCGATTTCAGGGTGTTTTTGCTGGGTTTGAAGAAGACGTGCTGGTAAGCCGCACTCACCTGAATGCGGTTGAACCATTCGACTACTGGCTTTTCCAGTTCGGCTACCATTCTTTTGGGTCCGAGTGCCACGAGATGTTTAGGTCCGAGGGGAAGGACCACGGTATGAGCGTCGCCGACCGCCGTGTGGATGGTAACCGGCTTTGACAAGTCCTGAGCTTGATGCCACCTGATGGATACCGCAGGATTGTCGCCGACGATAAACTCAGCTCCCTTGGCCCTCAGCAACTCCGGCTGCCAGCTGGCTATCAGATCCCTGACCTTATAGAATGCGGATTCGATGCTTTCTCTGAACAGCTGCCCACTCGCGAATCCCTTCGCAGGGAGAGACTCGGCAAGGATTCTGTCAAGGAATGACTCCAACGCTGAACCGCTGGGCAGGTACAGGCCCGTTTGGCGGGATGCCTCGCGTCGGAGCAGCTCCCGTCGTGGGCCGAGCATGTTTGCACGCAGGCTCTCGAACGCCTTCTCATATGAAGTTCTGTAGACTGACCTGTAGCGATATGACCGCGCGAAATGCAGGGCAACTAGATCTCGATAAATCTGTACGGTGTCGTCATCAGCGAACGGGTCGCCGCCATCGATGGCGGCGAACAAAACGGGTACTCGTTTCTCGGTCCCGCCCCACAGGGCTTCGATGGTGGCAGAGTCGACGGGCACGAAGTGGTCTGCGTACGCGCACGCCCTCGGTGACTTGAGCTTGTGGTTGCGATCAGGGTGTTCAAGATCGAACTTAACCAAAGCCAGACCACTACCTTGCCGGTTCGGTACCGCCCAGCGCCTCAAGAGCACCTGAGAGACGACATGCTGACGGGCGACTTCTTGGCGCAGGATCTCCGCTTCGGCGACCTGAGATGCTGAAGGACCCGTTATTGACGTAGGCGACTCGGTGCTCATGCACCAATGCTGCCAGAGCCAGTTCACGGGTTCACCTGATATACCGACTGACTCGCACCTGCCCGTTTGCGGGCCGCCGTTGATGGCTGTGCGGCATGTTCTCAACGGGCCCTGGGGCTCTCTGTGGCTTCGCTTCACGTGGGGGAGGCTCCCGGGAGTTCTCCGTGCGTGACGAACTGCGTGACGATGCGAGCGACACGGGACGGACATCGACGGCTCTCAAAAGCCGGGCGTGTACAGGTCGGTCAGGCTTCTGACCTGGTCGGATGGGGCCTAAGTTGATTCGAGTCCAATCGCGGGAGCAGATCGACACCCTTAAAACTCCAGGTCAGGCCCGTCTCTAGCGCCGGAGACGGGCCTGACTGCCGTTTCGGCCATCAAACTGGGTATCAGCCGGTCGAGTGGAGATCGGTGAAGATCAGAGCCATGGCCTCGGCACCGCCCCGGATCACCGGCCGGTAGACCTTCTCCGTGACCTACGTCCCGCTGTGACCCACCAACAGCGCGATCCTGTCCAGAGACCTCTCTGTCGGACAACAGAGAGAGGACTGTGCCGTAGCTCGCGGGGCGCCCAGGCATCGGTGTCCGGCCCGGCCGGAGCGATGACCTCGCGCCGGAACGCCCCAAGGACGGTCATGGCTTCCCGGACCCGCCCGTTCTCTCCGGGGAACAGCAGGGCTTCCGGCGCGGACGGCTCCGGAAAGCTCTCCCAGAGATCGTGTAGGGAGTACCAGGACCGCTGGGAGCTTGAGCGTGCGCCGAGACTTCTTGGTCTTCGTGTCGCCGCGGGCCCGGACGGAGCACCACACGAAGACCGCGAATTCCTCGTGCTTGCAGCCGACTTCGTGCACCGGCGACCAGCGGTCTTGGTCCTTGTCGTAGGCGACGACGTGGGACCACGTCAGTTCGCGCAGGTCAGTAGAGCGGGTGACCTATTGCCACGTGTCCGATTCCGCGCGCTTCCTCAGCGCTGTCGGGCGGCCTGTCGCAGGTGATGTCCGGCAGGTGGTTTGTGGCCGATGACTGCGAGGGCCGAGCGGTGGGATCGGGCGCCAGCCCGGGTCCACGCCGCTCGGCCGTCCCGTTTATGTTCAGTGGTGGTCGTGTTTCTGGTGGATGTGGAGGGTGCTGGTTATTCCGGCGTGGTCGGAGTTCCAGAGGCCGTTGGTCATGGAGCGGCCGGTGACCGTTGAGTTCAGGAGGCGGACGGTGGCCGGGGCGTTGGTCATGATGTGGTCGACCTGGTGGTCGAAATCGGCGGCGGTGCCGGTGTTCAGGTTGGGCGAGTTGATGCAGCAGCTGAGCGGGACGGCGGTGCTTCGCTCGACCAGGCCGGCGTCCAGCAGGACGCGGTACGCCTGCTGGTCGTCGGGGACGACGGTGTCGTCGTCGGAGTTGAGGTCGCCCAGGAGCACCACGGGCAGGCGGCCGGTGGCGGGGCCGCCCGGGGCGACCAGTTCGGCGGCCTGGCGGGCGCGGATGCTCGGGTGGACCGTGCGTGGGTCGAACGCCTCGAGATGGGTGTTGACGAGGCGGAACCGCGCACCGCGTACCTTCGCGTCGACCTTGGTCCAGCCGCGGGTCACCGTGATGGGGACGCCGACGACCGGCACGGTGAGCAGATTCTGGAAGGAGCCGCCCGCCGCGGCGGAGGTGTGCACGCCGCCGTCGACGCGGGCCAGGATGACGTCGCGCATGGTGAGGCGGACGTTGAGTTCGGCGTCCGGCGTGGGCTGGGGGCCGTCGCCGCGGACGGTGTTCTCGTTGACCGGCGCCTCGAAGTCGAACTCCTCTTGGACGACGACCGGCCGGTAGCGCACCTTGCCGGCGTTCAGGCGGTCGAGGAGCAGGCGCAGGAAGTCGTAGCGGACCGTGGTGGCCGTCTTGGGGCCGCCGAGGACCGGGGCGAGCGAGGGCGGGCCCGTACGCCACAGGGCGACCTCCTGGAGGCCGACCAGATCCGGCCGCTGGCCGAGGATCTCCGCCGCCAGGCCGCGCGCCCGCACCGGGAAGTTCGTCGCGGTCACCTGCCGCACCACCGCGCCACCGGCGTCGACGAACGAGGGGAGGTCGGGCGCGCCGAGCGCCGGGGTGAGGTCGGCGCCCAGAAACAGGTTGCGCGTCATCACCCGCGCCACCTGCCCGTTGCGGTCGGTGGCCAGCGCCGCACCCGGCATGGAGCCGATCAGCAGGGCGGCGCCCAGCACGGGCAGGGTCTTACGCAGGGCGGCCTTCAGCATCCCGGCTCCTTCCCAGATTTTCGGGATGCCGACATTACTGAATGATCAGTCGAATAGGGAATAAGCGTTCAGTGGCCGTCCGGTTGGCTTGGAGTGAAGGGCCACTCCTCGAAGGCGGTGCAAAGGCCCTCGTCGTCGAAGCGCAGGATCCAGAGGTCGCGCCAACGGGACGGGGTGTCTTGCTGGTAGTGGACTTCCAGCCTCACTACGGCCGTGTCGCCGTCGACGGCCACGATGTCGCGGGTTATGGTGAACGGTTCGTCGGGGCCCTGGCGTTCGGAGTCCCACCATGGGGTGAGGTTGGAGAGGCCCTGGATCGGGGTCGCCCATGGGGACGGCAGGTAGGAGACGTCCGGGGAGAACAGGTCGGCCAGCGGCTCGGTGCCGGGGGTTCGCCAGGCTCGTTCGTAGGCGTCAACCCATGCTGCGACGGAGGCTCTGTCCACGCATGACATGCTGCCAGTTCCGGCGCGTACGCTGCGTACATGGTGGAGATCACGGTTGATGTCTGGTCGGACCTTGTATGCCCTTGGTGCTTCATTGGGAAGCGGAGGTTCGAGGCCGCGCTTGAGGGTTTCGAGCATCGTGACGCGGTGCGGGTGCGGTGGCGGAGTTTCGAGCTCGACCCGAACGCGCCCACGGAGGCGGTGGAGCGGGCGCCTGAGCTTTTGCAGCGGAAGTACGGGATGACCGCGGAGCAGGCCGCGGAGGCCAATGCCCGGGTGACCACGATCGCGGCCGAGGTGGGGCTGACGTACCGGCTGGACGAGTCGTGGCCGGTGAACTCGTTCGACGCCCATCGGGTGATGCATTTCGCGGCCGACCAGGGTGTGGGGGACGCCGTGCGGGAACGGCTGATGACGGCCTACACGAGTGAGGGTGTTGCCCTGGGCGACCGGGAGACCCTGGTCGCGGAGGTGACGAAGGCCGGGCTTGATGAGGCGGCGACGTGGGAGGTCCTGAAGGGGGACCGGTACGCCGACGCCGTACGGGCCGATGAAAGGGAGGCGGCCGAGATCGGGGTGAGGGGCGTGCCCGCGTTCGTGGCCAATGGGCGGTACCTGGTGAGCGGTGCGCAGCCGGTTGAAGTCTTTGAACGTCTCTTGCGTACGGCCGCGGGTTAGACGCCTGGACTCATCTCGCGGGTAGAGGGAATGAACCGCCCATGCCTGTGTACGTCGGCACTTCGGGGTGGCAGTACGCGCACTGGCGTGGGGTCCTCTACCCGAAGGGGCTTCCCCAGCGGCTGTGGCTTGAGCGGTACGCCGAAGTGTTCCCGACGTGCGAGAACAACGGGGCGTTCTACAGGCTGCCGCGCAGGGAGACCTTCGAGTCCTGGAGGGACAGGACGCCCGATGGGTTCGTGATGGCGCTCAAGGCCAGCCGCTATCTGACCCATATCAGGCGGCTCAGGGACCCGGCGGAGCCGGTGGCGCGGTTGATGGGGGTGGCTCGGGTGCTGGGCCCCCGGCTCGGGCCCGTCCTGCTGCAACTGCCGCCCACCCTGCGGGCCGACCCCGGCGTGCTGTCGGACTGCCTGGCGCAGTTCCCGCGCGAGGTGCGGGTGGCGGTCGAGCCCCGGCACGTCTCCTGGTGGACGGATGAGACGCGCGCCGTCCTGGAGAGGCATGGTGCGGCGCTGTGCTGGGCCGATCGCCTGGGACGTCCCCAGAACCCGCTGTGGCGCACCGCGGACTGGGGGTACCTGCGGTTCCACGAGGGCGCCGCCCGGCCGTGGCCCAACTACGGCGACCAGGCGCTGCGGACGTGGGCGCGGCGCTTGGCCGACACCTGGGACGCGGACGAGAACGACGCCTACGTCTACTTCAACAACGATCCGGGTGGGGCGGCCGTCCGGAACGCCCTGCGGTTCACGGCCTTGGCCGGAGCCCGTCGAACACGATCGCCAGCGTCCGGTTCATGACGTCCCGGTCCCACGCGGTGTGCACCGTCGCCTGGCACACCCCCACGAGCAGCGCGATCACCTCCGGCGCGCTGACGTCCTTGCGTACGGTGCCCGCGTCCTGCGCGTTGGTCAGCAGGTCCTCGATGGCCCGGCGCAGGCCGTGCACGGGCTTGGACACGCTGATGTCGATGCCCGCCTCGGCGAGCAGGTCGATCACGGTCTTGGTGCGTGCCGCCCGCTCGGTCATGCCGGTGAAGAAGGTGAACAGCGCGGTGGCCGGGTCGCCGCCGCGCAGCAGCCCCTCGATGTCGTCGGCCAGCCGCGCCGCCTGCGCCCCGATGATCGCCTGAAGCAGCGCCTCCTTGGTGGGGAAGTGCCGGAAGACGGTGCCGATGCCCACGCCCGCCTGCTGCGCGATCTCCTCGGTCGAGGCGGCGGAGCCCTTGGCGGCGAAGACGGCCTCGGCCGCTTCGAGGATGCGCGTCCGGTTGCGCCGGGCGTCCGCGCGGAGCGGTCTCCCCGCGGGAGTGGGCTGCGGTCTCCCCGCAGGGGCGGGCTCGTACGAGGCCATCGGCTGGTCGCTCCCGTGGTCGTGCGTTTCTGCTCTGGGCGATCGCGGCCCGAATGCCGACCACGATCGTTGACGGCGGCGCCGCCGCTCCCTACGCTGAAGCGAAGTATAGACTCCGTTTCCTTGCGGAGCCGCGGCAGGGCCCTCACCGGGGCCACAGCAGGGGGCTGAGGAGATGTTCGAGAGGTTCACCGACCGCGCGCGGCGCGTC
>NZ_JBIMPP010000084.1:0-30702 GCF_043906805.1 Actinomadura sp. SCN-SB
GCTCAAGGGCCGCTGGCTCGAGACCCGCCGCAAGGACGACCACCGGCTCACCGACGACTCGATCATGGTGGACGCGCTGGTCGACGGGACGGTCGGGCAGACCGAGGTGGCCGCGCTGGTCGGGCTGAACACCGACCTGCGCCGCGAGTACATCGCCGACTGCCAGAGCGGCGTCAACCGCTGGAACAAGATCATTGCCGGGGCGGGGCTGCCGCAGCGGCTCAGGCTGCCCAGCGTCGCGTTCAACCGGAAGGTGGGCGCGTTCGCCGGGATCGAGGCCACGCCCGACGGCGAGATCCTCTCCTCCGAGGAGTGGGAGCGGCGCAAGGGCGCGTGGCTGCCCACCGAGGTCGACAAGACGCACGTCCGATCCCTGATGCGGCCGGTGTACGAGCGCGGCAAGATCGCCGCCTGGATCGCCCCGCCCCGCAACGGCATCAACGGCAAACCGTTCGACTACGACTACGTCCACCTCGCCTGAGCGCCGGAGCGTCCGTGACCTCCCTCCGTGTCCTCCACGGCGGCTGACACACAGATCGCCGAACCCCTTGCGCGGCAAGGGCCGCTGCGTGGAAGGTCGTCTCCGTACACGGAAGCGGGGGTTGGGGCGATGGAGGCGTTACGGCCCGGGGATCCGCGCCGCATCGGCGGGTACCGGCTGCTGGGCAGGCTGGGCGCGGGCGGCATGGGGCTGGTGTACCTGGGACGGTCCGCGGGCGGGCTGATGGTCGCGGTCAAGGTGGTGCACGTCCATCTGGCCGAGGACGCCGACTTCAGGCAGCGGTTCCGGCGCGAGGCCGGGGCGGCGCGCGCGGTGAGCGGGGCGTTCACGGCGCCGGTCGTGGACGCCGATCCCGACGCCGACCCGCCCTGGCTGGCCACGGCCTACCTCCCCGGCCTGCCGCTCCAGGAGGTCGTCGAGAGGTACGGGCCGCTGCCGGTGCCCGCCGTCCTCGCCCTGGGCGCCGGCCTCGCCGAGGCGCTGGTGTCCATCCACCGGGCCGGGGTCGTGCACCGCGACCTGAAGCCCGCCAACGTCATCCTCGGCGCGGACGGGCCGCGCGTCATCGACTTCGGCATCGCGCACGCCGCGGAGATCGCCACCATCACCGGGACGGGCATGGCCGTGGGCTCGCCCGGCTTCATCGCCCCCGAGCAGGCCAGGGGAGAGGCCACCGGGCCCGCCGCCGACGTCTTCTCCCTGGGCGCCGTGCTGGTGCACGCCGCGACGGGCCGGGGCCCGTACGGGGACGGCCCGCCGCACGTGCTCATCTACCGCGCGGTGCACGAGGCGCCCCGGCTCGACGGCGTCACGGACCCGGGCCTGCGGTCGCTGGCCGCGGCCTGCCTCGCGCCGCGTCCCGCCGACCGCCCCACGCCCGCGTGGCTGCTGGAGCACCTGGCGGCGCTCGTCCCGCCGGGGACCGACCTGAACGGCCTGGGCTGGCTGCCGCCGCCCGTCGCCACCGGGATCGCCGAGGCCGCCACGCGACCGCCCGCGCCGACGCGGCCCCTTGAGGACGGCGGTCCGTCCCGGCGCGGTGTCCTGGTGCTGGCGGGCGCGGGAGCCGCCACGCTCGCCGCCGCGACCGTGACCGGTGTGCTGCTGTGGCCCGAGGAGCGTCCCTCCGCGGCGCCCACGCGCCGTGCCGCCACCGGGCCGACCTCGGCGCCACCGCAGACGATCAAGGTGAGCCGGCCCGTCTGGAAGCGTGACACCGGCAAGGAGTACCTGATGTGCGGCCCGGCCGTCTCCGGCGGCACGGTGTTCGTCGGGAGCGAGAAGGGCGACCTGCTGGCCTACGACGCGCGGACGGGCGGGCCGCGATGGCGGTACGCCACCGGCGAGCCGATCAGGTCACGGCCCGCGGTCGCCGGTGGCGTGGTGTACGTGGCCGGGATGGACGGCAACGTCCACGCCGTGGACGCGCGGACGGGCAGGGCGCGCTGGCGGCGCCAGGTGGGCGATTCGGAGGCCGACATCGTCGTCTCCGCCGGCGTCGTCTTCGCCGGCACCAAGAGGGTCCACGCGCTCGACGCGGCCACCGGCGCGATCCGGTGGGGCATCACCGGCGCGGGCACCATCAGCTCGGACCCGGCGGCGGCCGGTGCCGTCGCGTACGTGCCGCGCGGTCGCAGCCTCGACGCGGTGGACGCCTCCAGCGGACGGGTCCGCTGGTCGTACGGCATGAGCAAGGGAACGGGCAGGCCCGCGGCGGCGGGCGGAGTGGTGTACTGCGGCGACTTCCAGGGGGAGCGGCTGCACGCCATCGACGCCCGCACCGGCGAGCGGCGCTGGTCGTACGATCTCGGCGGCACCGTCACGGCACGGCCGGTGGTGGTGAACGGCGTGGTCTACGTGGGCGACTACAGCGGGAACTTCTTCGCGCTGGACGCGGCGCGCGGCACCCTGCGCTGGCAGGTGCAGGCCGAAGGGCAGATCCATTGCGGGGCGGTCCCGGCGGGCGGGTTGCTCTACGTGCCCTCCGGGGTCTACTCCGACGGCGTCCTGCACGCCGTCGACGCCGCCTCCGGGCGGGTGGTCTGGGAGTTCGCGATGCCCAAGGGAGTGGAGAGCGCCCCCGCGGCGGCGGGCGGGATGGTGTACGTGTCCTGCAAGGACGGCTACCTGTACGCTCTCGACGCCGAGAACGGGTCCGGCGCCGCTCCGGCCGGTGACTGAGCCTCGGCCGGGACGGGAGGGAGCACGATGACGGCGACGCGGCCAGGGGACCCCCGCAAGCTGGGGCCGTACCGCGTGGTGGGCAGGCTGGGCGCCGGCGGCATGGGGCAGGTGTACCTCGGCCGCTCACCGGGCGGGCGCGGCGTCGCCATCAAGGTCATCCACCCGGCGATGGCGGACGAGCCGGACTTCAGGTCGCGGTTCCGCCGCGAGGTGACCGCGGCCAGGGCCGTCAACGGCGTCTACACGGCCGCGGTGCTGGACGCCGACCCGGACGCGCCCCAGCCCTGGCTCGCGACCGCCTACCTTCAGGGCCTGTCCCTCCAGGACGCCGTCGCCGAGCACGGGCCGTTCCCGCCGCACGCGGCGCGGACGCTCGGCGCCGGGCTCGCCGAGGCGCTGGTCTCCATCCACCGCGCCGGGGTCGTGCACCGCGACCTCAAGCCGTCCAACGTGATGCTGACGCCGGAAGGGCCGCGGGTCATCGACTTCGGCATCGCCCGCGCGAGCGAGGCGAGCGCCCTCACCCGCACGGGCGTGGCCCTCGGCACGCCCGCGTACATGTCACCCGAGCAGGCGTCCGGCGGCACCGCCGGGCCACCGGCGGACGTCTTCTCGCTCGGCGCGGTGCTGACCTACGCGGTCACCGGCGTGGGCCCGTTCGGTCACGGCGCCGTGCACGACGTGATCTACCGCGTGCTGCACCAGGAGCCCGACCTCGGCCGCGTCCCCGATCCCGGGTTACGGTCGCTGATCGCGGCCTGCCTGCAGAAGGACCCGGACCTGCGGCCGAGCCCCGAGCAGGTGCTGCACGGGCTGGCGTCCGGCGGGGACCTCGCCTCCCCGCAGGGCACGTACTGGCTGCCGCCGCCCGTCGCGCGGCACATCGCGGACCAGGGCGCCCAGCCGCCCGTGCGCGGGCCCTCCCGCCGCCGGTTCCTCGTCGCCGGGGCGGCGGGCGTGGGCTGCGCCGGGCTCATGGGCGGCGCCGTGATCACCACGGTTCTCCGCCTGAAGGGCGAGGACCCCGTCCTGTGGACGTTCAGGCTGTCCGATGACGGGGTCCTGCGGACCGGTCCCCTCGTGGCGGCCGGCCACGTGTACGTCTCCACCTCCGACGAGACCATCGCGATCGACGGCCGCACCGGAAGGCGGCGCTGGGAGGGGGCGTTCACCGCGGCCAGGAACTCGTCCATGGCCGTGCTGGGCGGCACGGGGTTCCTGTGCGACTCGGGCGTGCAGTCGAGGCTGACCGCGTTCGACCTCGCGACCGGCCGGCCCCGATGGGAGACCCCGCTCAGAACGCGCTCGCTCGCCCCCACGCCGATCGTCGCGGCGGGCGCGGTCTGCCTGGCCGGCAGCGTGGACGTCGGCAACAGCGGCCTGTTCGCGTTCGACCCGGCCACGGGCCGCAACCGCTGGACCTACCGGGCCGACCTGACGACCGGCGACGTGGCGGCCGACGGCGGCGTCTGCTACCTCGCCGACGAGGACGGCTTCCTCTGCGCGATCGACGCCAGGACCGGCGGCGCGCGCTGGAGGGCGCGCGTGAACGACCGCTACCGCACCGCGTCCCCGGTGGCCGGCGGCGGGCTGGTGATCATGGAGACCCAGGACGGCGGGATCCGCGCCTTCGACGCCGCGACCGGACGGCAGCGCTGGGCGGTCGCCTCGGTCGGACGGGGAGGGGTCGAGGGGCTGGACCGCGAGTTCACCGGGTCGGTGATGATCGCGGGAGGCGTCGTGTACGTCGGCGGGTCGCGCGGCACCCTGTCGGCCCTGGACGCGCGTACGGGCGCGCGGCGGTGGAGCGTCACGCGCGACCGTCCGAGTGGCGAGACCCCGTCGCGCGGCGGTTACCTCCTGCCCGCCCTCGGCGGCGGCCTGGCCGTCCTGTCCGACCCCGAAGGGGGCATGCAGGGCGTGGACGCCGCCACCGGCAGGGTGCGCTGGAGGCAGATGGCGAGCAAGAGCCACGGCGAGCGCCCGCTCATCGTGGGATCCCAGGTCTACCAGGGCACGCTGGACGGCCTGTACGGCTTCGACCTGGCGACGGGGCGCCCGACCCTCCGGCTGGACCCCTCGGAGGAACCCGGCGCCGGCATCGGGTCCGCGCAGAACCTCGCCGCCGCGGGCGGCACCGTGTACTGCGCCGTCGACTCCAGGCTGATCTACGCCGTCCGGCCGTCCTGAGCCCTCCGGCGGTGGCGGCCCTCCGGCGGGTCAGAGGTCCTTGAGGATGCCGTTGAGGATGTCGCAGGTCTCCCCGGGCGGCGCGGCGAGCACGCACAGCTCGTTCATGATCTGCTTGTAGTTGTCCACCTCGGAGCGCTTGTCGAGGTAGAGGGCGCTGTTGACCTGCTCCAGGTAGACCATGTCGAGGATCTCGGGGTGGGCGAAGCGCAGCACCGTGAACGCGCCGCCCGCCGCCGGGTGGCCGCCGACGTGGAACGGCACGATCTGAAGCGTGACCGTCGGCAGGTCGGTGACCTCGATGAGATGCCGCAGCTGGGCTCGCATCACCTCGCGGCCGCCCAGCGGGCGGCGCAGCGCCGCCTCGTCGATGACCGCCCACAGCCTGGGCGACTGGCGGGACAGGATCCGCTGCCGGCGCAGCCGCAGCTGCACCCGCCGCTCGATCTCGTCGCGCTCGTCCTCGCCGTGCCGGAGCCCGATGACGGCGCGGGCGTAGTCCGCGGTCTGCAGCAGGCCGTGGATGAACTGCACCTCGTAGGTGCGGATCATCGAGGCGTCCTCCTCCAGGCCCACGTACAGTTCGAGCCAGCTCGGGATGACGTCGCTGTACTGCTGCCACCACCCGGGCATGCTGGCACGGCGGGCCAGCGCCAGCAGGTTCTCCCGCTCGTCGGCGGAGGCGACGCCGAACAGGGTGAGCAGGTCGGCCACATCGCGCTGCTTGAAGCCGCTGCGGCCCAGCTCCAGCCGGCTGATCTTGGACTCGGTGGCGCGGATGGCCCGCGCGGCGTCGGACCGGCTGACGCCGCCGGCCTCCCGCAGCCGGCGCAGCTGCGCGCCCAGCACCATGCGCAGCGCCGTCGGCCCGTCGGGCTCCCTGGTCGTGGTCATCGCCTCGGACGCCTCGGCCGTCCCGGCCGTGTCCTTCTCGGGCGGGCGCCTCGAAGGCGCCGCCCTGTTCTCCGCGGCAACGACCGCGTCCATGCCCTGCCCTGCCATGCCCGCACCCCGCCCCACACAAGCGATCCGGACTACTACATGCCTCTGCAACACCGACAGTCTGGCACCCTGCGGCGGTTCTGTCCGCAGGGTACGCACCAGTAAACAGCCGTACGCCCTCCTTGTACACGTCCAGCCGGATTCGGACGGGAACGATGTGCCGATCGGGATGCCCGGGGCGGGGCGGGGCTCAGCCGATCAGGTAGTCGAACTCGCCGTCCTTGACGCCGCGCAGGAACGCGCGGACTTCGGCGGGGGTGTAGACAAGGACCGGTCCGTCCGGAAAACGGGAATTGCGGACAGCGACCTCGCCGCCGTCCAGGACGGCGACCTCGAAGCAGCTCCCGTCGGGATTGCTGTGCCGGCTCTTGTGCCAGCGGGCCCCCGGCACTGCGCTAGCGGACATCCCGTTGTGGATCCCAGAGCCCATCGCACTCCTTCTGGCGCCCCCGTCGCATCCCCTGATGCGGTTTTCGGTCCGACCCAATGCTCGGCCTAACAAGATCTTTAACCGGGCATGGTCATGGATCATAGCCGGGCGGGCACGTGCGTCCGCTCGTGCTTTTTCTCACGACATCTCCTTGAATTCTCATCTGCTCTTGCAGACGCACGTGCATCAAGACACGATGGACACAACACGTGGGGACGTGTGCCAGTGTTAAGGAGATTCGCTCATGCGCGTGGAACCGACGCCCGGCGCGCGGGGTGCTGAATGACAGGCGCGCCAGGGCTGCCGGCGGGCACCGGCCTGCCGGCCGGACGCTCCTCGCACTTTCACGTCCCCTGGATGCCGTCCGCCCAGGCCCCGTCCTGGCGCATCGGCGACCTGCTGCTGTCGGGCGCGGCGCCGCCGTGCTGGCCGGAGCCGCCCCAGGGCGAGGGCGAGGACGCGGGGCTGCTGCTCCCCGCCGAGCCGGCCTCGCTGTCCGCCGCCCGCGACTTCGTGCGCAAGTGCCTGGCCGACTGGGGGCTGACGGAGCTGACCTGGGACGCCACCACCGTCGTCTCGGAGCTGTTCACCAACGCCATCACGCACGCGGCCTCCCCGTTCCCCTGTCCCGCCGAGGGCATCGTCCTGCGGGTGGTCCTCCTCTTCCATGGCGGGCGGCTGGGCATCCTGGTGACCGACCCCAGCGTCCGTCCCCCCGTGCATCCCGCCGAGCGGCCCGCGGACCGCGGCGACGCCGCCCTCACGGCGGGCGGGCTCGACTGCCTCCACGACCTCGACGGCCTGCTGGAGGAGGGTGGCCGCGGGCTGGCCATCGTGGGCGGGCTGAGCCGTGACTGGGGCTGGACGCCGGTGGTAAGCGGGGGCAAGGCCGTCTGGGCGGTGCTCGACCACCCCGCCGACGCCCGGGCCGAGCGCCGGACCGACGGTACGTGACGGAGTGACCCCCATGGCGGCCGCGTGGTACGGCCCTGACGGACGGGCCGTGACCGCCGCGGACGCCGGGAGGCTGCTCGCCGACTGGCGGGGCCGGATCGTCGCGGAGAACCTGATCCCCTCGGGTCAGGTCGTGCTCCTCGTCGTCACCGCGTTCACCGTCGCGCCCGTGGGTGGCGCCCCGCCGCCGGGCCTCCCGTACACGGGAGGCGAGATCCCGTCCCGGCCCGAGCCCGCGCCGATCCTGTGGGAGACCATGGTCACCGCGGAGGACACCGGCGCGCTGGTCGGCCGCTACCGTTCCCGCGTGGAGGCCGAGGCGGGCCACGCGCGGATCGTCGCGCAGGTCTACCAGCTCCTGGAGAGCTTCCATCCCGGCCAGGTCGTGAACGTGCTCACCCGCGTCCCGCCGCACTGAGCCGCCCGCGCGGTCGCCGGGCAATGGGAAACCCCCGGGGCCGAGGAGAACGGGCGGCCCCGGGGGAGGGGAGAGGGGTCAGAAGACGTTGACGCCGTAGGCGTTCAACGCCTCGGTGACCGGCTGGAAGAAGGTCACGCCTCCGGTGGAGCAGTTGCCGCTGCCGCCCGAGGTGAGGCCGTAGGCGGTCGTGCCGGAGAACAGCGAGCCGCCGCTGTCGCCGGGCTCGGCGCACACGGTGGTGCGGATGAGGCCGGACACGGTGCCCTCGGCGTACCGGACGGTCTGGTTCAGCGCGGTCACGGTGCCGCTGCGCACGCCGGTGGTGCTGCCGCTGCGGCGGACGGTCTGGCCGACGGCGGGCGTGCCGGCCGAGGTGATGTCCTGCGTTCCGGAGCCGTACAGGTAGACGCCTCCGGTCTTGGCGATGGAGGTGTTGGTGTAACGGACGATGCCGTAGTCGTTGCCGGGGAAGCTGCTGCCGGCCCTGGTCCCCAGCACGGTGGTGCGGCTGGAGTTGGCGTACCAGGTCGAGCCGATGTTCGTGCAGTGGCCCGCGGTGAGGAAGAAGTCGGTGCCGGCGGAGTCGCGGACGTTGAAGCCCAGCGAGCAGCGGCCGCCGGAGGCGTAGATCGCCTCGCCGCCCGCGATCCTGGTGCTGAACGTCCCGGCGACCCGCTCCAGCCGGACCGCGGCGCCGTGCCTGGCCGCCGCCTTGCGGACCGCGGCCAGCCTCGCTCCGGTGACGGTGTCGTCGTAGGACAGGACGACCTGGTTGGCGGCGGGGTCGATGGCCCACGCGGTGCCGCTGACGGTGACGGATCGCTCGATGGCAGCGCTGATCCTGTTCAGCGCCGCGCCGCTGCGGGCGACCGTCCTGGGCACCGCGCCGGCTTGGCGGACCTGGGTGGCGGTGGTGGCGTCGGTGACCGCGACGACCAGCCGTCCGGTGGCGCGGTCGACGTAGGAGCCGGCGCTGCGGGAGCCGAGGCGCTCGGCGAGGTCGGCCGAGAGCCGGCCGGGGTCGGGCTGGGCGGCCGTCGGCGCCGCCGCGGGGGCGGCGGACGCGGCGGGGGCGGCGGCCAGCACCGCGGCGGTGACCGCCGCGGTCGAGCCGATGACGGCGAGGGGTCGGAGGGGACGTCGGCGGGGATCTGTCCTCACGGTGCCTCCCTGGGAGCAGGACGCGTCCGGAATGCGTCCTAGGTCAGGTGAAGCATGAAGACCGGGGGATGGCCCGGCAAGACCAAGAAGTTGACCAAGGGATCTGACCAGATCTGGCAACCCTGCGAAATCCGCCCGTCACTGATCGGTCGGGTCGGCGCGGGAACGTTCGAAAACGTTGGGTGGTTCCCGTATGGCCGGAAGCGGCCATGCCTTCGGCCGTATCCGGCCGCCCTCGGGTCAACGGGGCTGGCAGCGCGGGCACCAGACCGTCGTCCGGCCCGACATGCGCTCCCGCGACAGGGGGACATCGTGCCTCGGGCAGGTGCCGTCGGGACGGTCGCGGACTCCGGTCAGCCACGATCGTCGGGGCGGGACACGACCGGCCTTGACAGATTCCCGCAACACCCGGCGCATGGCCCGGTAGAGCGCGGCCCGCTCGTCGTCGTCCAGATCGCGGGCCGGGCGCAGCGGGTTGACGCGGGCGTGCCAGCAGATCTCGTCGGCCAGCAGGTTGCCGAGGCCGGCGAGGGCGGACTGGTCGGTCAGCACCGTCTTGAGCCGCCCGCGCCGCCGGGCGAGCAGAGCGTCGAAGTCGCCGCGCGGGATCTCCGTCGCGTCGGGACCGAGGTCGCTCAGGGACTCCTCGGCCTCCGCCTCGTTCTCCATCAGGCGGATGCCCTGGAGCTTGCGCATGTCCCGGTACCGCAGCTCCCCGTCCTCAAGGGACAGCACCACCCGGTCGTGCGGGTGCGGCTCGTCGTCATGGGAGTGCCAGGACAGGGATCCGGTCATGCCGAAATGGAACGTCAGCACAGGCCCTTCCGCGGGCGCGAGCAGCCGCTTGCCGTGCCGCCGGGGCGTCCCGAACCGGTGGCCGCGCAGCGCCCGGTCCAGCCGGCGCGGGCCGACATCGCGCAGGACGCCGGGGTCGCGCACGCGCACACCGGTGATCGGGTCTCCGGTGTGCTCGGCGAGCACTCGGCGGAACGCCTCCACGTCGGGCAGCTCGGGCATGCGCGGGTTCCTACCCGTCCCCTCGCGAACATGCCTGGCCTGGCGCTCGGCAGCCCGGAAGGCGCGAACTCAGAGGCTCAGAAGAGGGTCGGCGGCCCGGCCGGAACCGGCTCGGGCAGCGGCTCCAGCTCGGGGACGAGCGCGCGCACGTCGTCGTGGAAGCGGCGCGCGAGCGTGAGCGCGTCGGCGTTGTCGGGCGTGTGGACGAACACCGTCGGCGAGCGGCCCTCGCGCAGCCAACCGGCCACCGTGGCGGCCCACGGACGCCAGCCTTCGACCGTCCGGCCGGCGTCGTCCCGCCCCAGATAGCGGACGATCGGCGTGCCGGTCAGGGCCCGGGACCGGCGCGGCACGCGCGGCTTCTTCGTCCAGGCGTCCCGTTCGGCGTCGCTGGTCGGAGGGCTCCGGAACAGGACGGTGGTGTCGAAGGGGACCCACTCGGCCCCGGCTCCGCCGAGCACCCGTTCCAGCAGCGCCTCCGCGCGCTCGTCGGCGAAGAACGCGCGGTGCCGGACCTCGACGGCGTACCGGTGGCCCCGCGGCAGCCGGCGCAGGAACGCCGCCAGGGCGCCCACGTCGGACGGGCCGAACGCTCCCGGCAACTGCACCCACAGCGCGTGCGTCCGCGGCCCCAGTGGTTCGATCGCCGACAGGAACGACCGCAAGTCCTCGTCAACATCGGCCAAACGGCGCTCATGCGTGATGGAACGCGGCAGTTTCACCACGAACCGGAAGCCGGGGTCGGTCTGGGCGGCCCACGACTCCACCGTGCTCCGCGCCGGGGTCGCGTAGAAGGTGGTGTTGCCCTCCACCGCGTTGCACCAGCTCGCGTACGACTTCAGGCGTTCGCCGGGAGGAAGCGGATGGGGGAGGAGACGTCCCTGCCACGGCGCGTGACTCCACATCGCGCATCCCACATGAAGTCGCATGAAAGGCGACGCTACCGCCCCGCGACGGCGTCGTCCGCGCAAAGGTCCGGCCACGACAGGATCGGGTCCGGATTGATCGCGTTAGCGGAGGATGATGCCGGGAAATCCTCCGAAGGGAGATCAACCAGCGGGCGGGAGGGCGCACATGGCTGCCGGTGTCTCGGTGCCTCTGGGCGCGTCGCCGGTCGGCGACGCCGTTTCCACGAGGCTCTCGCTCCGGCGTGAACTGGCGTTGGGGCTCGCGGTGTTCGCGGTCTACGCCGTGGTCGACTCGATGCCGGTCACCGAGCGCACCGCGGTGGCCGAGGCGCACGGCCGCGACCTGCACGCCCTGGAGAAGCTGCTGCACCTCGACCTGGTGACGCCGGCCAACCGGTGGCTGTCGAGCCACCCGGCGGTCGCCACGGTGGCCAACTACGAGTACGCCACCTCGTACGTGATCAGCGCCCTGATCATGCTGGGCTATCTGTACCGCCGCCGTCCCGGCCGCTACCCGGTGGCGCGCAACTCCTTCGCCCTCATCAACCTCATCGGGGTGGCGTGCTTCGCGCTGTACCCCGTGATGCCGCCCCGGCTGCTGTCCGGCCTCGGGTTCGTCGACACGGTCAAGCAGGGCGGGACGTGGGGGTCCTGGGGCACCCCGCTGATCGACAACGCCAACCAGCTCGCGGCGATGCCCTCGCTGCACGTGGCCTGGGCGCTGTGGGTCAGCGTCGAGCTGTCACGGATCTCGGCGCGCCGCGACGTGCAGGTGGCGAGCATGCTGCACGTGCTGGTCACGGTCCTGGTCACCGTGGCCACCGCCAACCACTACCTTCTGGACGCGGCGGGCGCGGCCGTCCTGGTGCTGCTCTGCAACGTGCTGGCCGAGCGGCTCACCGCGGGCCAGCGCGCCCGGCGCGCCAAGCGGGCCCGCAGGCTGCGGCCGCCCGACTCCTTCTTCCTGGCCGTGGAGCGGCCGGGCGTGCCCCAGCATGTCGGCGGGGTGATCCTGCTGGACGACGAGGACGGCACGCTCGACCGGAACCGGATGGTCGGGCTCGTCCGGCAGCGGCTGGGCGCGCTGCCCAGGTTCCGGCAGCGGCCCGGCGAGAGCGGGCCGTGGCGCCGCGCGGTCTGGGACGACCACCCCGACATCGACTGGGACTGGCACATCGTCGAGCGGCGCCTGCCCGAGCCGGGCGGGCAGGCGGCACTGGAGCGGCTGGTCGCCGAGCTGGAGGCCGAACCGCTGCCCAAGGACCGCCCGCTGTGGCGGATCGTGCTGGTCCCCGGGTACGCGCCGGGCCGCAGCGCCGTCGTCTTCCTGATGCACCACGCGGTGGCGGACGGCATGGGGGTCATCGCGCACGCCCTGCGCCTGGTGGAGCCGGAGATCGGCCCGGTGGAGGGCGGTCCGGCGACACCCGGCCCGCGCGGGCTGCGCAGGGCCGCCGGGGTGGCGCTCGGGCTGTTCCAGCTCGCCACCGAACGCCGCCAGGGGATGCGGCTGCCGTCCCACGGCACCGGCGAGCGGCGCTTCGGCTCCTTCGAGCTTCCGCTGGACGAGCTGCGGAGCCTGGCCCGGTCGTACGGGGTCAGGGTCAGCGACGTGCTGCTGTGCGCCGTGGCGGGCGGCCTGTCCCGCGTCTCGCCCACCTGCGAGCAGGACACCGCCGAGGCGAGGCGGCTGCGCGTCACCGTGCCGCTGATGATGCGGACGCCCAGCACCCCGCCGGAGGGCAACTACACGGCGGCGGTCATGGCGGACCTCCCCATCGGCGCGATGCCCGAGCCCGACCGGCTCGCCGCCATCGCCCGCGACACCCGGCGCCTGCACAGCGGCACCCGCGCCCTGGCGTCGTGGTTCGTGATGCGCCGCGCCGCGGCGCTGCTCCCGGCGGGGCTGCACAGGGCGTTCTCCAGGACCGTCTACGGCGACCGCATCTTCCAGGCCGTCGTGACGAACCTGCCGGGCCTGGACACCGAGCTGACGCTGGCCGGCAAGCCGATCTACGGGGTCCAGCCGCTGGTGCCGCCCGCCGACGGCGCGCCGCTGGCGGTCGGCGCGCTGAGCTGGAGGCGCCGCGTCCACTTCGGCGTCACCGCCGACCCGGTCGTGCTGGAGGACGCGGGCAAGATGGCCGCCGCGATGCGCGACGTGATCGGCGAGCTGGCCGAGGCCGTGGCCGGGCGCGCCGGCCGGGTGGCCGAGCGTCAGGGCTGATCGGCCGGGGAGGGCACCAGCCCCTGCCGGACCGCCCACAGCGCCGCCTGGGTACGGGAGCCGCAGCCGGTCTTGGCGAGCACGTTGCTGACATGGGTCCGCGCGGTGCGCTCGGTGATCACCAGCCGTCCGGCGATCTCACGGTTGGACAGCCCCTGCGCGATGAGGGTCAGCACCTCGTGCTCGCGCTTGGTCAGGTCCCTGCCGGTGTCCCGTCCCGGCATCAGCGAGCGGGTGAGCCTGCGGGCCACGCCGGGGTCGAGGTGCATCTCGCCGCGGCGCGCCGCCCGCACGGCCGCCGCCAGCTCGTCGGCCTCGGCGTCCTTGAGCAGGAACCCCGCCGCGCCCGCCTCCAGCGCCGCCTGTACCCGCTCGGTCTGCCCGAAGCTGGTGAGCACCACGACCTCCACGTCCGGATGACGCTCCCTGATCACGCCGATCGCGGTCAGCCCGTCGAGCCGCGGCATCACCAGGTCCAGCAGCAGCACGTCGGGCGTCTGCCCCTGGGCGGCCAGCGCGCCCAGGCGGTTCAGCGCGTCCTGGCCGTCCACCGCCTCGGCGACCACCTCGATGTCGTCCACCAGGTCGAAGAAGGCCCGCATGCCGGAGCGGACGACGGCGTGGTCGTCCACCAGCATCACCGTGATCGGCCGTTCCGCGGTCATGCCCGATCACCGTCCCGGCGCCCGTTCAGGCGTCGGTTCGAGTGTTCGTTCCGGAGGTCGACGCGCAGCCGCGTGCCCCGTCCGGGCGCGCTGTCGATGGTGAGGTCCGCGCCGATGCGGCGGGCCCGTTCGGCCATTCCGACCAGCCCGAGACGCCCGGGGGCGGGAGCGGACGGGTCGAAGCCGCGGCCGTCGTCGCCCACCTCCAGCACCCCCTCGCCGTCCCGGCCGAGCCGCACCTGGACGGTGCGGGCGCAGGCGTGCTTGACCACGTTGTGCAGTGCCTCCTGGAAGATCCGGTACAGGTTCTCCACGGTGTCGTCGTCCAGCCCGTCCCCGGCCGAGCCGCGCACGTCCACGGCGAGCCCCTCCCGGACCGCGACGGCGGCGGCGTGCTGCCGGACGGCCTGTTCCAGCCCGAGATCGGGCAGGGCGCCCGGCCGCAGCTCCAGGACCAGGCCGCGCATCTCCGCGAGGGTGTCGTGGGCGAGCCGCCGCGCCGTGGCCACGTTGGCGCGCAGCCGCCCGTCCGGGTCCGCCGCGGCGTCCAGGCGCTCGGCGGCCAGCTCGACCGCCCGCATCCGCAGGGTCAGGGAGAACAGGGACTGGCAGACCGAGTCGTGCAGGTCCCGGGCGATGCGCTGGCGTTCCTCCAGCGCCGCCTTGCCCTCGGCCTCGTCCAGGAGCCGGGCGTTCTCCACGGCGATCGCCGCCTGGTCGCACATGGTGCGCAGGAACGCGACCTCCTCCTCGCCGGGGTCGTGGTCGGGCGGGTAGAACCCGTTGAGCACCCCCAGGGTGCGCCCGCCGACGGTCAGCGGCACCGAGATATAGGTATCCCACGAGAACGCGGCCATCACCGGCCGCAGGGGCTCCCACGCGGGGTCGGTCAGGACGTGCGCGGCCTGGCCCCGCCCGATCTGGACGCCGCCGGTGCGCAGGGCGTCCAGCGTCAGCAGGTGCGCGCCGCGCCTGCGGGCCTGCTCGAACCGCTCCGGGAAGTCGGGAGGGAAGAGCGGCAGCCCGGCCTGGCCGATCATGCGCAGCGTCGCGGTGCCGGGCTCGGTCAGCACCACCTGGCAGGCCGCCATCGCGGTGGCCTGGACGACCTCGCCCGCGACCCGGTCCAGGGTGGCGGCCAGCGAGCCCGAGCGGGCGGCGACGCTGGCGGCGGCGTTGGTGAAGGCCATCAGCCGCCGCTCGACCCGGGTGTAGGCGGCGGCGTCGCGGAACACCAGCACCCAGCGCGTCTCCCCGTCGCCGGTGCGGAACCGCCGCGCCTCGTACTCGATCTCGGTGCCGTCGTCCCGGACGACCCGGCGGGACGGCCCCGCCAGGTGCTCGCGGGGACGGGCGAACAACGGCCGCCCGAGCACGTCCACGGCGGCGGCGCCGAGGATCCGCAGGCCCTCGGGGTTCACGTGCAGGCAGGCGCCCTCCTCGTCGAGGAGGGCGATCCCGTCGGGCGCCGCCTCCACCATCGCCGCGACGAGGTCCGAGGAGAGGGCGGGACCAGCGGGAACACGCATCTTGCCTCCGATCCCCGGCAGGTCACCACGCCGTCCCGGCGGTTGTCAACAGGCCGCCCCGTCAGCCGGAAGCCGCCTCGGCGGCCAGCTTGAGCAGGGCCGAGACCGTCTCGTCCGGGGCGGTGACCATGGCCTCGTGACCCGTCCCGATGGTGAGGACCGGCCAGCCGAGCCGCTCCGCCTTTCCCCGCTGCCCGGCGAACACGTCCTTCCAGGCGGTGCAGCCCAGGTACGCGGCGGGAACGCGGTCGGCCGCGCCGGTCAGGCGCAGCGGCTGGGTGTAGGTGAGCCACGGGTGCGGGGTGAGCAGCGGCTCCAGCCAGGCCAGGTCGGCGGGGTCGGTCACCCCCAGGACCTCCAGCGAGCGCGGCGGGACCAGCCAGCCGAACCCGCGCTCGGCCACCGACTCCGCCCAGTGGTGCGCGACGTCCTCGGGCAGCAGGTCGCGGGCGCGGTCGCCGTCGCCGGGCACGAAGGCGTCCAGATGGATCCGCAGCGCGATCCGGTCGGGCAGGCGGTCGGCGACGCCGGTGATGACCTGCCCCGCGTAGCTGTGCCCGACCAGCACCACCTCGCGCAGGTCCTCGACGAGGATCAGGCGGGCGATGTCCTCGATGTGGGTGTCGAGCCCGACGGCCGGGCCGATCAGGTGGGCGCGTTCGCCGAGCCCGGTCAGGCTGGGGGTGTGCACGGTGTGCCCGGCCTCGCGCAGCGGCCCGGCGACCCTGCGCCAGCACCAGCCGCCGTGCCAGGCCCCGTGGACGAGGACGAACGTGGTCATCGCCGGTCGCTCCCCGCCTTGCGTGCGCGCTCGGCGTAGTCACGGGTGCGGTCGTAGGTGCCCGGCGGCACGCCCTCGCGCGCCTCCCGGTCGCGTGCGACGAACCGGCAGCCCGTCCACGCGAGCAGGGGGTGGGCTCCGGCGGCCACGCACGTGTCGATGTCGAGCGTCCGCAGGGCCTTGGACTCCTCGGGGGAGAGCCCGAACTCCTGCTCCACCGCGTCCGCGTCGTCCAGGTACCTGGCGCGCAGCGCCGGGTCGCGGAAGTCGCGCAGCAGCCGGTTGAAGTCGTAGGACTCGGGATCGGGGTAGCGGTAGTGGTGGTAGCCCTTGCCGCGGAACACGTACCCGCCGTACTTCTGGTCCGTCGTCTTCTGGTCCGTCACCGTGCCGCCTCCATCGCCTGGGTCTCGGTGTCCCAGACCACGACGCCGTGGCCGTGGTGCCAGATCGGCTGGTAGGACAGCACCCGGCCGGGCCTGCGCCGTCCCATCGCGCCGAACAGCACGAACCAGGCCAGCAGCTCGCCCTCGCCCACCTCGTCGAGCTGCTCGGGGGTGAGGTCGAGGAGCGGATCGAGGTCGCCCGCCTCGATCCGGTCCAGGATCCAGCGGTCGAACCCGAACTCCGGCTCGGGGTACTTGGGCGTGCCCGGGTAGTGCGACATGCCGCCGCTGGCCAGGACCGCCACCCGCTCGTCGCGCCCGGCGATCACCTCGGCGATCGCCCGTCCCAGCGCCTCGCACCGGCGCGGCGTGGTCAGCGGCGGAAGGTACACGTTGACCAGCAGCGGCACCACCGGGATGGGGCGGTCGCCCAGCACGAACCGGAACGGCGTCGCGAACGCGTGCCCCAGCTCGGCCCGCTGGGAGTACGCCATGTCGAACCCGCGCTCGATCAGGCCCTCCACCAGCGCCGTCGCCAGCCCGGTGTGGACGGGGCGCGAGAACGGCTCGCCGCCGAACTCGCCCTCGGCGCGCGGCCCGGTGTACAGGGTGAACGTCGGCACCAGGTCAAGGGAGAAGGTCTCCAGATGGTCCGAGCCGATGATGAGCAGCGCGTCCGGCCGCGTCTCGTTCAGGATCCCGCCGAGCTCGCGCAGCGCGTCCCGGGACGCGTCGAGCTGCGTCTCGTCCTCGCCGGGGAACGACTGCAGAAGCTGCGGCGCGTGGACGCCCGCCATCGCGGCCACGACCTCGCCCATGACCCCTCCAATGTGTCGTGTGTCACCGGCACGGTAAGCGGGGGCGTGATTTCCGGCCCATTGGCCGTCGGACCTGACTTGCCTACGTCATTCGTCGTAGGGCCGCGTCCGCCCCGGATCACCCTTAGCGCCGCCCGGGACCCTTTCCAAGGCGGCTTCCAGGACACGGAATTCAGGGTTGATCTCGCCCAAACGCGACTTGATGCTGAGCAAGACCGACATATCGCTCGCCTGTGCAGGTACTTCCGAGAGAGGCGATCAGGTTGTCCAACGTCACTGCCGACGGCGAACGGGCCGCGTCCGCGGGGCCGGTGAGCCGCACGCTGGAGTTCCCCGGCGGCTCCATCCAGTACTTCCGCGAGGGCCGGGGAAGACCGCTGCTGTTCCTGCACGCCGCCGGAGGAGCGGGGGTGTGGCACGAGTTCCTGGAGCGGCTGTCGGCCGGCTTCGACGTGGTGGCGCCCGCGCACCCCGGCTTCGGACCCTCCGACGAGCTGCCCGAGGTCGAGGACATCGACGACCTCGTCTACCACTACATCGACGTCATCGACCGGCTCGGGCTCGACCGCCCGCACGTCGTCGGCGGCTCGTTCGGCGGCTGGGTCGCCGCCGAGCTGGCCGTCGCCGCGCCGCACAAGATCGCCTCACTGACCCTGCTGGGCGCGGTGGGGCTGCGCATCCCCGAGCACCCCGTCACCGACCTGTTCTTCCTCAAGCCGCACGAGATCCCCCCGGTGCTGTTCTCCGACCCGGCCAAGGCCGCGGAGATGTTCCCGCCCGGCGAGCCCGACATCGACACGATCCTGGCCGCCTACAAGGACCAGACCGCGCTCGCCCGCTTCGGCTGGGTGCCGTTCCTCAACAACCCCAAGCTGGAGCGGAGGCTGAAGAGGATCACCGCGCCGACCCTGGTGGCGTGGGCGGAGAAGGACGCGCTCGTCCCCATCGAGCACGGCCGCCGCTACGCCGAGCGCATCCCGGGCGCCCGTTTCGAGGTCGTGGACGACTGCGGCCACGCCATGTACTTCGAGCGACCCGCGGAGTTCGCCGACGTCGTCATGGGTTTCCTGAGCGGAGTGAGCAGATGAGGTTCGTGTTCTTCCACCTGATGCCCTACCCCTACCTGCCGGACGACTTCGACGAGAACCACAGGTCGCCCTCGCTGACGTTCCCGAGCAAGTACTTCGACCCCCGGCTCGGCCGCGAGCTCTACCACCGCTACCTGGACGAGCTGGAGTACGCCGAGACGCTGGGTTTCGACGGGATCGCGGTCAACGAGCACCACCAGACCGCCTACGGGCTGATGCCCTCGCCGAACCTCATGGCGGCGGCGCTGTCCCGGCGCACCGAACGGGCGCAGATCATGGTGCTGGGCAACGCGATCGGCATCCGCGGCAACCCGCTGCGGGTGGCCGAGGAGATCGCGATGCTCGACCATCTGACCAACGGCAGGATCGTGTCGGGCTTCGTCCGCGGCATCGGCTGGGAGTACTTCGGGCACAGCGTCAACCCGACCAGGTCCCGCAGCCGGTTCAACGAGGCGCACGACCTGATCATCAAGGCGTGGACGTCCGACGACGTGTTCCAGTGGTACGGCGACAACTACGAGTACCGCTACGTCAACCTCTGGCCCAAGCCGCTCCAGCGCCCGCACCCGCCGATCTACATCCCCGGCGCGGGCAGCACCGAGACGATGAAGTTCGTGGCCGAGCACGGGTACACGTACATGTCGGTCTACGCCCCCAGCAGGGTCGTCAAGATGTGGTTCGACGGCTACCGCGCCGCGGCGGAGGAGGCGGGCGTGACGCCCGACCCCGAGAAGATCGGCTTCTCGCTCCCGGTCTATGTCGCCGAGACCGACGAGCAGGCCCACCGCGAGGCGAAGCAGTACCTGGAGTGGCTGTTCCTGAAGGGCCTCAAGCAGGGCACCGAGATCGTCTCCCCGCCCGGCTACATGAGCCAGGGCTCGATGCGGGGGATCCTCAAGGCGGGCCTGAAGCCCTTCGCCGAGCTGTCCTACGAGGAGCTGCTCGCGCAGGGGTACGCCGTCGTCGGCAGCCCGCGGACCGTGACCGAGCGGTTCGGCGAGCTGCACGAGCAGCTCGGCTTCGGGCAGCTCATCGCCCTCATGAGCATCGGGAACGCCCCGCACGAGCACACCAAGCGGAGCATGGAGCTGTTCGCGTCCGAGGTCATGCCCGCGCTTCGCCCCCTGGGCGTGGCCAGCACGGCGGGCGCGGCCTCCTAGCCGGATCCGCGGCCCGGCACGTGCCGTCATGGCGGCGTGCCGGGCCGCCGATCCGGGGCGTGCCCCGTCTCAGGCGAGGGACAGCAGGCCGTCGGGATCCCGGGTGACGCGGGTGCCGAACGCGCGGCTGCTCCCCTCCAGGGTCTGGCGGAGCCAGGCGATGTCCTCGTCGCCGGGGCGGCGCAGGGACATCTTCCCGGCCTGCATCGGGGCCATCCGCAGGGAGGCCGGTTCGCCGGTCCCGGGGGCGAGGGTGGCCAGGTAGAGCAGCCGGAGGTCGTCGCGGAACCCCTCGTACCCGCCGATCCCCTCGTAGTCGTTGATGAGGTCGCCGCAGCCGTACAGGATCGGCTTGCCCCGGTACACCTCGATCGGGCGGGGATGGTGCGAGGAATGGCCGTGGACGACGTCCACCCCGCCGTCGATGAGCGCGTGCGCGAAGCGGACCTGGTCGCGGGGGACGTGGTGACCCCAGTTCGAGCCCCAGTGGATCGAGGCGATCGCGATGTCGCCCGGCCGCTTCACGCGCTTGACGTGGTCGAGGAGGCGGGCCGCCTCGGCGGCGGAGGGCTCGGGGACGAACGCGACCCCGGCCCGGTCCCCGGTGGCCGCCCAGGACGGATCGACCCCGCTGGAGGGCATCCCGAAGGCGAACACCAGCACCCGGCCGCCCTCGACAGGGACGATGGCGGGCGCGGCGGCGGCCCTCGCGTCCCGGCCCGCGCCCGCCGTCCGCAGACCGGCGGAGTCCAGGGCGTCGAGCGTGTCGTGCAGGCCCTGGAGGTCGAAGTCCAGGACGTGGTTGTTGGCCAGGACGCACACGTCGGGCCGGGCGGCGGCCAGGCAGGGCAGGTTGGCGGGGTTCATCCGGTAGTGGATCTCCTTGCCGGGGGCGAACCGGCCGTCCCGCGTGACGCTGGTCTCCAGGTTCAGCACGAGGGCGTCGGGAGCGGACTCCCGCAGCACCGCCAGGGCGTCGCCCCAAGGCCAGTCGAAGGGAACCGGTTCCGGAAGGGGGCCGTTCGCCTCCACGGCCAGCGAGACGTACTCGCGGGCGTCCCGCACCGACGGCTCGCGCAGCACCGGGTCGCCGGGATGCGGAAGGATCTGGTCCACACCACGGCCGAGCATGACGTCCCCGCAGAGCGCCAACGTCACCGACCCCATGGTTCCCATGCCGGCACCGGCCTCCCCAGCCGCTCAGGGAACCAGGACGATCTTGCCCCGGGTGTGCCGCCTCTCCAGCTCCCGGAAGGCGTCCTGGACCTTCTCCAGCGGGTAGGTCCGGGCGATCGGGACCTCCAGCCGCCCGGCGGCGATGGCCGCCGCCAGCTCGGCCAGCACCTTCGCGCTGGCCGCCGCGGCGGTGCCCTCGCCCTTGACGCCGTGCTCGGCCACCGCCGCGAAGTCGATGATCGTGTTGATCCGTTCCGGGGCGACCCCGAGATCGAGGGCGAGCCGCACGTAGCCCCGCCCGAAGGTGTCGATGAAGGCGTCCACCCGTCCCCCCGCGGCCTCCCGGATCCGGTCGGCGACGCCGTCGCCGTAGGCGAGGGGACGGATGCCGTGCCCGGCCAGCCAGCCGTGGTTGCGCTCGCCCGCCAGCCCGATCACGTCGGCGCCGGCGTTGCGGGCCAGTTGCACCGCGATCGAGCCGACGCCGCCCGCCGCGCCCGACACCACCACGGTGTCGCCCTCCCCGGCCCCCACCGCGCGGACCGCCGCGTACGCCGTCGTCCCCGCGATGAACAGGGCGCCCGCGACCTCCCACGGCACGTTCCCGGGCTTGGGCGTCAGGTTGCCGGCGGGGACGGCGACGTACTCGGCGTGGCTGGCCCGGTCGTGCGTGAAGCCGATCAGCTCGTCGCCCACGGACGCGCCCTCGACGCCCTCGCCGATCTCCTCGGCCACCCCGGCCAGGTCGCTGCCCTGTCCCGAGGGGAACGTCGCCGGCCAGCGCTGGTGCAGCAGGCCCTCGCGGATCGACGTCTCACCCGGGTTGATCCCCGCGGCCTTCACCCTGATCAGCACCTGCCCCGGGCCGGGCACGGGACGTTCCACCTCCACGACCCGCAGGACGTCGATCCCGCCGTACCCGTTGAACCTGACCGCCTTCGGCATGCGCGTCCCCTTCCGTCCGTCTGGACGTTCACCTACCCATCACCGGCCACCTGGAGGTAGCGCGCCGCCCATGACTGCACCATCCGGGGGACGACCGCGCCACCAGGGACGACTCTGGATTCTTGTGCGATGCACATGTATCTCGCGCCGTGCCGGCACGGCTGACGGTACGGCTCGGACAACCACGGCCTGACGTCCGCGGCGGCTCAGCCTCCCAGCGTGGCGCCGCGTCCGAGGGGGCCGACGGTACGCGCGTACACCGACAGCCAGCCGCAGCCGGCCGGGGGAGCGGTGTCCGGCAGGGCCGCGCGGCGCTCGGCCAGCTCCGCCTCGGTCACCTCCAGGTCGATGGACCGGGTGTCCAGGTCGATGGCGATGACGTCGCCGTCCCTGACCAGCCCGAGCGGGCCGCCGACGGCGCCCTCCGGGCTCACCTCGGCCACCACCAGTCCCCGGTTGACCAGCCCGGACATCTGCCCGTCGGTGACGAACGCGACCTCGTCCCCCAGACCCGCGCCGTCGAGGGCGAACACGAACGCCGAGGTCAGTCCCATGCCGGGGGAGCCGCGCAGGCCCAGCCCGGTCAGCACCACGACCTGGCCGGGCCGCACCTCGCCGCCGCGGATCCCCTCCAGCCCCTCCTCGCGGGAGCGGAACACCGTGGCCGGGCCGCGGAAACGGCGCACGCCGTCGTCGGCGACCGTGCGTTTGGCCACGCCGCCGTCCGGGGCGAGCGACCCGCGCACCACCACGATGCCGGGGTGGCGCGCGAAGGGCCTGTCCAGCGGGCGGATCACCGCGGACTCCAGCGGGGTGAACGACGCGACGGCCTCGCCGACCGGCACGCCCGCCACCGTGGGCCGGTCGAGGTCGAGCATGGGGGCCAGCCGGTGCATGAGGCCCAGCGCGCCGCCCGCCGCCTCGAACTCGGCGATGCCGTGGTCGCCGTTCGGCTTCACCGCGCTCAGCAGCGGCACCTTCGGCGCGTACTCCTCGAACAGCGCGTAGACGTCCACGTCGCATCCCGCCTCGACCGCCACGGCCTGGAGGTGCTTGAGCGTGTTGACCGAGCCGCTGATCGCCAGCATCGCGATGACCGCGTCCCGGAACGCCCCGGGGCGCAGGATATCGCGCGGCCGGACGTCCTCGCCGACCAGCTCGACGACGCGCCGCCCGGCGGCGGCCACGGTCTCCCACATCCTCGGGCTGTTCGCCCGCACCGGGGTGCTGCCCGGCAGCGCCATGCCCAGCGCCTCGGCGGCGATGTGCATGGAGTTGGCCGTGCCCATGCCCGCGCACACGCCGGGGCCGGTCACCGCGCAGGCGCTCATCTCGGCCAGGTCGTCGACGGTCATCCGCCCGGCGGCGACGTGACCGGCGTAGCGGAACACGTCCTCGAAGTCGACCTCCTCGCCCCGGAAGACGCCGGACGGCTGGTACCCGCACGACACCACGACCGTCGGCAGATTGAGCCGCCCCGCCGCCATCAGATGCGCGGGCGTGGTCTTGTCGCACGACGACAGGCACACCATCCCGTCCAGCAGCGCGCCCTCCGCCGCCACCTCGATATCGCCGACGATCAGGTCGCGGCTGGGCAGGATGTACCGGCCCGCCGCCCCGGCGCTGGTGATCGCGTCGCTCGGCGCGGCCGTGCGCACCTCGAACCCGATGCCGCCGGCGTCGCGGATCGCCTGCTTCAGCGGCCCGACGAGACCGTCCAGATGGCTGAAGCAGCTCGCCAGGTCCGAGGAGCTGTTGACGATGGCGATCTTGGGCTTCTCCATGTCCTCCGGGGTGAGGCCGAGCGCCGTCCACTGCGCCCGGCGTATCGCCCACGGGGTGCTGCCCGGCGCGAGGTTGGAGCGCAGGGGCCTGGGCCCGGTCATGACGCCTCCCGGCCCAGGAAGGCGCCGCCCCGTTCGAGCCTGCGCTGCAAGTCCGCGACGTCGATGGCGCCGCAGTCGGCGCCCGAGGACAGGGCGAGCCCGGCGGCCGTGCCCGCCGCCTCGCCCATGGCGAAGCACGGTCCCGTCACCCGGGCGGCGGACTGGGCGTCGTGCGTCATCGACGCGCACCGGCCCGCCACGTACAGGTTGCGGATCCGGTCCGGGACGAGCATCCGGAAGGGGAGCTGGTTGTACCCGCGCGGGTTCTCGCCGCGCGGCCACCGGAACTCGACCGTGCCGGACACGTGGGCCTCGATCGGCCAGCCGTTGACGCCGATCGTGTCGGGGAAGTCGGCGCAGTCGCGGACGTCGTCCTCGGTCAGCCGGTAGCGGCCGACGATGCGCCGGGTCTCCCTGATCCCGATCTGCGGGGCCAGATCGACGATGTAGGAGTCGCCGAACCCCGGAGTGCGGTTCCGGATGAAGGTGAACGCGTCCAGCACCTGCTGCCGCCCCTGCAACTCGCCATGGGTCAGCTCGTCGACGTCGGTGCCGTCGATGGCGCTGCCGTCGGGGTTGCTGAGCTGGGTGAGGTTGGCGCGCCACTCCAGCGGGTTGCGCTGCGGGCGGACGATCGGCTTCTTGCGGGGGAACGTGTGCGTCCCGGCGCGCTCGGCCTCCTCCATCAGCCGCTCGACCGTCCGCCACGGCGCCTCGCCCGCGGCCTGGGCGTCCACCCCGTTGATGCGGAACATCAGCGACGGGTACAGCATCCCGTCGTGGCCGGGCGACTTCTCGTACGTGACGCCCGCCCACGCCGACACGTCCGCGTCACCGGACGCGTCGACGAAGACCCGGCCGCGCACCGCCGCCCGTCCCGACTTGGACTCGATCAGCACCGCGTCCAGCGTGTCGTCGTCGCCCATCACCACGCCCACCGCCGTCGCGTGGAACAGCAGGCGGGCGCCCGAGCCGGTCACCAGCTCGTCCGCCGCGATCTTGTACGCGGAGATGTCGAACGCCTGGGCCAGGATGCCGTCGTTGATGGTCAGGTGCGGCTCGGAGAGGCCGTCCAGCTTGGCGAGCCGTTCCAGCAGCTCGTCGGCCAGGCCGTGGATGACGCGCCGGTGCTCGCCGTACACCTTGGCGTGCAGCCCGCAGAACGTGCTCAGGCCGCCCGCCGTGCCCGCCCCGCCCAGGAATCCGTACCGTTCGAGGAGGATCACCGAGTGCCCGGCGCGCGCCGCCGCCGTGGCCGCCATGATCCCCGCCGGGCCGCCGCCCACGACCACCACGTCGAACTCTCCGTACACCGGCGTGGTGCGGGCCGGCTCGGTGACCGTCGCCGGGCGCGGGCGCTCCGCCGGGCTCATGAGCCGCTCGGCAGGACGATGTGGTCCAGCGTGTACGGGGTCGGCTCCAGCGCGTTCGACATGATCGTCTCCATCACCGGCAGCGGGACCAGGCAGTCGGCGCACGCGTCCTCGCCCGCCGCGATCCGCACCACGACCCCGTTCTCGCCGTTCAGCGACCAGCTCAGCGTGTAGCCGTCGGTCGCGAGCATGTCGCGGAACCCGCCCAGCGCGCCGTCCAGTTCCGTGCCGTCCAGGTGCGGGCCGTCAGTCATCGAGGTCACCCACCCGGGCGATCGACACGGCGTGGTCGCGCGGCCCGAACGCCTCGATGATCGTGGAGACGCCCGCGTTGTTGGCGCCCGCCACCATCACCTGGACCGCGCCGGGCGCGACCAGGGCGGGCACCCGGTCGGGGTCGTCGCTCCGGCTGGCGTGGTCCGGCACCGCGTCCGGGTGGTCGGCCGGGAGCCGCCAGCGGGTGTGCCGGGAGACCGCGTCCTTGCCGACCGCCGCCAGTTCGGAACGGGAGTTCACGGCGTGCTCGAAGACGAACCGCCGCACGTCGTCCTTGTTCCATCCGGCCGCCGCGAAGACCCGGGCGTGCTCGGGGCCGAGGACGATCAGCGCGCTGCTGGTCTCGTGGATGAGCGCGCCCGTCCGCCTGATGCTGTCGGCCAGGTCCAGGCCGAGCTGCTCCGGCAGACGGGTGTGGCGGGCCTCGATGTGCAGGCACGACCGCACCACCATCGCGGTCACCGCGCTGTCGGACGGCGACAGGCCGTGCTCGACGTGCAGCGGCTCCCACGGGCTCTCCTCCTCGTTCTCCGCGATGCACGCGGAGTACTTGGCCAGCGTGCCCTGCGTGGCCTGGTCGAGCTGGTGCGGGCGGAGGCCGAAGACGTTGATGGCGGTGAGCCGGATGGCGCGGCCGATGGTGGCGTTGGCCCGGAAGCCGGATCCGAACACGTTCCCCTTGCTGTTCAGGCCGATCCGCTCCCGGACGGGCCCGTTCACCACCAGCAGCGGGGCCGTGCCGGTCGTGCTCTGCCAGATGCCCTTCTTCGGGTACGGCTCGTCCGCGAACGCGTCCCAGGCGGCGAGCACCACCGGGAAGTACTCGGGCAGGCAGCCGGCGAGGGCGGCGTTGATGGCGGCGAGCCGCACCGTGCACCGCCGGTTCAGATGCGGGACGCCGAAGACCACCTCGTCGGGGTCGCGGCTCGTCGTGGCGAGGAACTCGGCCAGGTAGGACTCGGTGACCGGCACGACGGGCAGCCCGTCGGTCCAGTCCCGCCCGGCGTAGTACTCGAGGGCGGAGCGGATCTCCGCGGCGTCGGCCAGCGGGGCGTCGGCGACTGTGCTCATTCGATGTCCTTTCAGGCTTCCGCGCCGAGGATGCGCTGGACGTCGGGCATCACCGCGAGCACGCGGTCCCGCAACCGGCCCGCGTCCAGGCTGGCCACGGGGTGCTCCACCGCGATGAACTCGAATCCGGGGAACCCCTGGACCGCGGCCATGGCGCGCGCGGACATCAGGAACGAGTCGGAGATGACGCTCACGGCGGGGATTCCGGCACGTTCCAGCATGATCCCGTCGGCCACGGTGGCGGCGCTGCACGAGCCGCAGTCGCCGACGGCCGTGACGACCACGTCGCATTCCTCGGCGACCTGCTTGAGCAGGTCGTCCTCCATGGGGGTCCCGAAGTAGCCCTTGGTGTACATCCGGGACCCGCGCGTACCGAACCGGCGGCTCAGCTCGCCGGCGATCTCCGACAGCAGCACCTGCGCGTTCGGCTTGGTGTTGTCCACCAGGCCGACGGTCAGCCCACGGAGGCCGGCCGGCCGCGGCGCGAGCGTGGTGTCGGCCGTCCGCTCGTCGAAGCCCGTGGGGTCGAGTAGCCTCTCGCGTCCTGTCATGTCTCCGGCACCTCCGGATCGTGCGGTCGGATCGTGCGGGCAGAGGGGGCGCTCCGGCGCTCGCCGGGGCCGCGCCCGCCTCCCGAAGATCGCTCCCCGGCCGGGCGGTGACTACCGGACTTTCCGCATATCGGAAGGCGGGATGGGGCACAATCGACGCTCCGGCGCCCGCGGTCGCGGGCGTCCCGGCCCGCCCACCCCCGGCGCCGGGCCGTCCTCGCGGAAGGACGCAGACGATGACCGAGGAGAGACGATCGGTGCTGCGCAGAGCGCTGCGCATCCTGGAGACCATCAAGGACGCGGCGGACGGCCTGAGCCTCTCGGAGATCAGCCGGCGGTCCGGCGTACCGCTCACCACCACCCATCGGATCGTGACCGAGCTGCTCGCCTGGGGCGCGTTGGAACGTGACGACTCCGGCGAGTACCGGATCGGCTTGTGGCTGTGGGAGGTGGCGGCCGTCGCGCCCAGGTCGGTCGGCCTGCAACGGGTCGCCCAGCCGTTCATGCGGGACCTGTTCGAGACCACCCAGCGCGGCGTCCACCTGGCGGTCAGGGAGAAGGACCAGTACGTGTTCCTCGAACGGCTCCTCAGCCCGGAGACGGCCACCGACCGTGCCCAGGTCGGCGGCCGGTACGAGCTGTACGCCACCGCCATCGGGCTCGTCCTGCTCGCGTACGCGCCGCCCGAGCTTCAGGAGAAGGTGGTCACCGGCCCGCTGGAGGTGCCGAGCTGGCACGCGCCGGTGACCGAGCACCAGGTGCGGCAGACGCTCGCCGACGTCCGGCTGCACGGCTACGCCACCACCGACATCCGCCAGGAGTACACCTCGGTCGCCGCCCCCATTCACGGTCCGGGCGGGACGGTCGTCGCCGCGCTGTCGCTGATCCTGCGGCGCAACGAGCCGTACGCGCCGCGCCTGGCGCACCTGCTGGCCACCGTCCGCGGCATCTCCCGCGCCCTGGGCGCCCCGCAGGCACGGCCACGGACCGGTGCCCCGTATGACACGCGCGTCCCTTCCGTCCCCCGTTCTTCCGCTATGCGGTCTTCCGATATGCGGAAACGTGGGTAGTCAGAGCCGCAGTGTGGCGGGAGTCTCATTCCGGTCGGCTACGGCGTGAGCCGACGGAACCGAACAGGAGACGGATCGTGTCCGCCACCACCCCACCCGCACCGCCCCCCGTCAGCCGCAGGGGATTCCTCCGGTGCGCGGCCTTCACGGTCACCGCCGCGACCGCCGGCCCCGCGCTCGCCGCATGCGGCTCACCCGCTGCGAGCGGGGGCGGGGGCGACGGCAGGCTGACCTTCCTGAGCCCGCTGCCTCTCGACACCCTCGCGCTCGCCCCGGAACTGCTCGCCGTCGCGGGCGGGTACTTCAAGAAGCACGGGCTGGAGGTCCGGCTGCAGGCCGCCCGGGGCACCCCCCAGGCGATGCAGACGCTCCTGTCGGGCATCGCGCCGGTCGCGCGCGTCGGCCAGATCGACATCATGACGGCGATCACCGAGCGGAACCAGCCGCTGGTCAACATCGCCACGCCCTTCCGGACGTCCACGGTGCGCCTCATCTACAGCAAGCGGCGCCCGGTGAACAAGCCCGAGGACCTGATCGGCAAGACGATGGGCGTCCCGTCCGAGGGCGGCACCAGCGACAAGGTCGTCTCGCTCATCCTGGCCAGCGCCGGAATCGACCCGGCGCGCACCAAGCGGCAGGTCGTGGGCCTCTCTCCCGGCACCTTCGACCTGGTGCAGCGGGGGCGGCTGGCCGGTTACGTGGTGAGCACCGACACCGCCAACGTCCTGATCGACCAGAACCCCGACGCGGCCATGTTCGACCCGGCCAAGTACGTCAAGGCCGACTCGCAGGCGTACGTGACCACGAAGGAGGCCCGCAAGAAGGAGGCCGAGGGACTCCGCGCCTTCCTGGCCGGGATCCACGACGCCATGGCGGAGCTCGTCGCCGACAAGACGTTCGACGGCGTGCTGAGGAAACTCCGCGGCGAGTACTCCTTCGCCACCCTCAACGACGACAAGATCGCCAAGGCCAGCCTCGCCATGTTGCGCGAGAGCTGGACGGGCGGCGATCCGAACAAGCCCCTGCTGGTCACCGACCGGAACGCCTGGGCGGCCGGCTACAAGGAGCTGACGGACGCGGGCATCCTCAAGCCCGGGGCCGACCCCGCGTCCTGGTACGACAACGGCCTGCTGCCCAAGTCCTGAGGGGCGGGACGGATCCATGGCGGACACCGAAGGAAGGAGCGGGATGGCGGCCGAAAGCGCAGGCACGGTCGGCAAGACCGCCGGAACACCGGTCATGCGACCTGACTCCGACGACACGAGCCCTGCGTCCCCGGCGGTGGCCAAGCTGGAGCTGATCGGGGTCGGCAAGGAGTTCCACACCAAGCGCGCGCACACCGTGGCCCTCTCCGGCATCAACCTGACGATCAGGGACGGCGAGTTCGTCTCGGTGATCGGGCGGTCGGGCTGCGGGAAGACCACCCTGCTGCGCATGCTCGCGGGGCTGCTCAGCCCCTCCGAGGGCAAGATCCTGGTCGAGGGCAACTCGCTGTGGGACGGCTCGAAGGTCGATTCCTCGGTGGTCTCGCAGCTCGGCGTGGTCTTCCAGGAGGCGAACCTGTTCCCCTGGTACTCCGTCGCCGAGAACATCGCGCTGCCGCTCCGGCTGCGCGGCGACGACAAGGCGTCCCGGCTGGCCCGCGCCCGGGAGTTGGCCGAGCTGGTCGGCCTCGGCGGGTTCGAGCGGTCCTACCCGCGCGAGCTGTCCGGCGGCATGCGCCAGCGGGTCGCGATCGCCAGGGCGCTGAGCACCCGTCCCAAGCTGCTGCTGATGGACGAGCCGTTCGGCGCGCTCGACGCCCTCACCCGCGAGCGCATGAACCTGGAGCTGCAGCGCATCGCCCTGGCCACCAACGCCACGGTCGTCTTCGTGACCCACGACATCACCGAGGCGGTCTTCCTGGGCGACAGGGTCGTGCAGCTCACGCCGCGGCCCGGCCGGATCCGCCAGGTGATGCCCATCGAGTTCGAACGGCCGCGCGGCCTCGACGTGCAGACCGAGCCGGAGTTCGGCACCATCACACGCGACCTGCGCCACGCGCTCGACGAGGACGAGGAAAAGAACGCATGAGCGGCAACCGGTCCCGCAAGCTGCTGCCCTGGCTGAGCACCCCGCTGATCCTGCTGGTGTTCTTCGCCTGCTGGGACCTGCTGGTCCGGGTGTTCGGCATCTCCGACCTGGTGCTGCCGCCGCCCATGCAGGTGTTCGACACCCTCAAGGACGTGGTCACCGACGGGTCGACGTGGGACCACGCGCAGGTCACCGCGACCGAGACCATCGCCGGGTTCCTCATCGCGCTGGTGGCCGGGGTGGCGATCGGCGTGGTGCTCGGCAAGGTCCCGTGGCTGGAGCTCAGCCTCCGCCCCGTCATCGTCGCGTCCCAGGTGGTGCCCAAGGTGGCGCTGATCCCGCTGTTCGTGATCTGGTTCGGGTTCGGGATGACCTCGAAGGTGATCATGGCGGCGATGCTGGCGTTCTTCCCGATCATGCTGAACGTGCAGCTCGGGGTGCGCTCGGTGGAGTCCGGCCAGCGCGAGGTCATGCGCAGCCTCAACGCCAGCCGCTGGCAGACGTTCCGGCACCTGGAGCTGAAGAGCACCATGCCGTACGTCTTCGCCGGCATGGAGGTCGGCATCGTGTTCGCCATCATCGGCACGATCGTCGGCGAGTACCTGGGCGGCAGCGAGGGCCTGGGCTATCTGGTGGTGCGCACCCTCAACGACCTGAACGCGCCCGCCCTGTTCGCGACGATCATCCTGCTGTCGGTCCTCGGCCTGCTGCTGTACTTCGTGGTGAACGGGCTCAAGCGGTTCTTCATTCCGTGGCACGAGTCCGTGTACGGTCAGCACGACTTGAACCGGTGATGAGGATTGACGAGGGGATGCGGTGAGCGACGTTCGGGACGTCATCGTGATCGGGTCGGGGCCC
>NZ_JBIMPP010000085.1:0-30579 GCF_043906805.1 Actinomadura sp. SCN-SB
TTAAGGCGACATGGCTGCGTTGTCGGAATAGCGGGCTACAAGTAATCAGGGCCGGAAAAGGCGTAATGCCCATTTCCGGCCCTGATGTCGGTCCCCCCGGGTCCGCCGCCAACGGGGGCGGGGCTCTTACGGGATCGCGTGTCGCCCCGGCTGGACGAAAGGCCGGGCGACTTCCCCTAGCGGGAGCCCAGGTCCACGTAGTGGCGCTCGCCGGGGCCTACGTACACCTGGCGCGGGCGCCCGATCTTCGTCGTCGGGTCGTTCATCATCTCGCGCCACTGGGCGATCCACCCCGGGAGCCGGCCCAGCGCGAACAGGACGGTGAACGCGTTGGTGGGGAAGCCCATCGCCTTGTAGATGACCCCGGTGTAGAAGTCGACGTTCGGGTAGAGCTTGCGCTCGATGAAGTAGTCGTCGCTGAGGGCGACCTCCTCCAGGCGCATGGCCAGGTCCAGCAGAGGGTCGGTCTTCCCCAGGGTTTCCAGGACGTCGCGAGTCGCTCGCTTCACCACGGCGGCGCGCGGGTCGTAATTGCGGTACACCCGGTGCCCGAAGCCCATCAGTTTGACGCCGGGCTCTTTGTTTTTGACCCGCCGTACGAACGCCTCGACGTCGCCCCCTTCCTGATGGATGCGCTCCAGCATCTCCAGGACCGCCTGGTTGGCGCCCCCGTGAAGCGGGCCGAACAGCGCGTCGACGCCCGCGGAGATGGACGAGAAGAGGTTGGCGTGGCTGGAGCCCACCAGCCGTACGGTCGAGGTGGAACAGTTCTGCTCGTGGTCGGCGTGCAGGACGAACAGCATGTCCAGGATGCGCACGATCTCGGGGTCGACCTCGTACGGCTGGGTCGGCAGCCCGAACGTCATGCGCAGGAAGTTCTCGACGTACCCAAGGGAGTTGTCCGGGTACAGCAGGGGCTGCCCAATGGAGGTCTTGTACGCGTACGCGGCGATGGTCGGAAGCTTCGCGATGAGCCTGATGCTGGAGAGGTCCACCTGCTCTTCGTCGAAGGGGTCGAGGCTGTCCTGGTAGAAGGTGGACAGCGCGCTCACCGCCGACGACAGCACCGCCATCGGGTGGGCGCGCCGGGGGAAGGCTGAGAAGAAGTCCCGGAACCTCTCGTCCAGCAAGGTGTGGTTGCGGACGCTGTCGGTGAACGACCAGAGCTGGTCCGCGGTCGGCAGCTCACCATAGATGAGCAGGTAGGCGACCTCGAGGAAGGACGACTTCTCCGCCAGCTCGTGGATCGGGTAACCGCGGTAGCGCAGGATCCCCGCCTCACCGTCGATATAGGTGATCTGCGATGTGGTGGACGCGGTGTTGGTGAAGCCGGGATCGAGGGTGACGTGGTTGGTCTCCTTGAGAAGGCTCCCGATGCGGAGGCCGGACGGGCCCTCGGTCGCCTGCGCCACCTCGAGGGGCATCCGGCCGCTCGCGTGGTTGAGCTCGAAATCGGACATACTCTCTCTCGCTCCCAACTCCGTCCACGTCCTCCGTAGACGTTCCCCTACGTCCTGCGTAGACGTTCCGTACCTCATCGTATCCAGGCGATCATGCAGCTTGATCCTGGGGATACCCCTGGTTGACGGCCCGCCGGACACGGGTGGTCGGCGGCGGTCAGACGCCCGGCGCCGGGGGAGCGGGCCTCCTGAGCGCCTCGCCGAGGTGCTGGAGTCACTCATGGCCGAGCGCCGCCGGAGGCGGTGCCGGTGGCCGGTTGCCAGCCCAGCCGATCCCTCCTCGACGCCGACCGGGTGGTCTAGAGCGGCATGACCTAGAAATAGGGCGGCGCCAACAGGCAGGACGAACGACCATTGCCTCCCTGCGCCTCGCGCTGAGGGCCCCTCACCCGTCCTTCGGTTCGGCCGAGGCGTCGTAAGGCCGCTCAGATCCAGGGAAGGGCAGCCCTTTCCTTTCAGTAGCGCGTTGCCGGTACGGAGAGCGAGTGCAGTTCCTCCCGATCGGCGTCGTCCAAGGCGAAGTCCAGTACGGCCAGGTTGGAACGCAGCTGGCCCGTACTGACCGCCCCGACGAGGACCGTGTCAGCCCATGGCTGGTCCAAGGCGGCCGCAAGGGCCACCGCGTCCGTCCCGACACCGTGCCTGCGCGCGACTTTCCGCACGGTCTCCGGAGGCTGTACGGCCAGCCTCCCGTTGGCCAGGACCTCCTTCAACAGCACGTGCACACCGGCCTCGTGGGCGTCACGAAGCGCCGTCCCCACGGAGGGCTCAAGCACGTTCCAGGTGGCTTGGACCGTACTGAACAACCTCTGCCCGTCCACCTCCAGCTCCAAGGCCCTGCGAACGGTGTCGGCCTGTTGGGGCCCGGATGTGGAGAACCCGATGCGAACGCCGTCCTGCGCGGCTTCGGCAAGGGCGGCCTGCAAAGCCTTGTCCTGGAACAGGGGACTTTCCACCGTGAGCGAATGCACCTGATAGACCGCAAGCGCCTCGCCAAGGAAGCGAATCGTTTCCGCGTACTGTTCTTTGAAGCGAGAAAGGCTGTGCTCTTTGACCTCGTGCACGGTGGCATCCATCCGCCATTCCCCGACGTAGGTGTAGCCCCATTTACTGGACACCGTCACGTCACGATGCCCACGCTCGGCAAGCCACCCGCCGAGGAATTCCTCGGACAGCCCATATGACCGCGCGGCGTCCACCCATCGGAGACCCGCCAGGTAGGCGGCGTCCAGCACCTCCCAGGTCGCCCGCCGAAGATCGTCGACACCGCGTTGTGCCGGCAGCTCGTGAACACGGCCCACGTTGATGTACGCGGGCCTCCCCAAGGCCGCCAATCCCATCCCCAAACGCCGTATAACGCTCATATCTCCCGCCTTTGTCGCCGCTGCGGATGGGTTATCCACAGAACGTGATTCCAGTGTTGCGGTCGCGGTGCGCCGATGATGCTGGAGCCGTTCGTACGCGCAAGCAAGGAGAGTAGATCATGCGGACGGAGACGGAATCTCGCACGGGCATCGGCTTCCGGCAACTCGCCTCGCACATCGGAGTCGCCGACTGGCAACTGCGGCTGGCCCGGGAACATGGGCTGATCCCCGAGCCGGACCTCAACGGCAAGTGGACGGCCGAACTGGCCGGGCGGTGCCGCAGCCGCGCCTCCCAGATCGTGGCCGCCTTCGGAGACGAACCACCGGTGGGCGCCGGCAGGGCCGCTGCACGCCTCGCCCTGCGGCTGCGCCTGGACGTCGAGAAGGCCGACGTCGAAGTCCTCGTGGCCCGTGGCGACCTCACCCTCGTGGGCCACTACCAGCGGAACCCGATCTACCTTCTGCGTGACCTGGACGCGCTTGACGCGGGCGGCGTCGCCGAGGTCGTCGCAGCCCGCAAGGGCCCGCTCCTCGACCGGGTCGACGTACGGGGCGCCGCCCTCGTGCTGGGCTGGTCCAAAGGCATCTTCGCCAGGGTCGCAGCCGAACGCGGGCTCGTCGCCGACCAACTCGGCCGCTACGCCCTGGCCGACGTCCGCGCCCTGGCCGACGACGCCGACCTCAACGCCCGAGTACGTGCCGAACAAGGCGAGCAAGCCCTGGTCCGCGCCCGCCGCAACGAGAAACGCCACGAGGACGCTCTCCGCAACTGGATGCTGCGCTGCACCGCCTACCTCGACGGCACGGCAGAGGATCCGCCCGACGCGCTTGCCGTGTCCCGATCCCTGAAGGCCATCACCGCCGCCCGATCCACCCTTGCTTCACGGACGACCTGAACGTTGATCTCTGATCCATGGACGGCGAAGGGGGAGGTCGTTGTTCCTAGGCCGGCAGGTGGTTGTTGGTCGCTGATCGTGAAGGGGATTGAGAAGGGTCTTGAGGGCGGCTGGGGTCGACCGGGTCTGGTGGGTGGATTCGGGGTCAGCGGCGTTTGCGGCTGGCCTTGCGGACAAGGGAGGTGTTCATGGAGCGGTGGCGCCGAAGGGCCGCGTTGAGGCGGTCGCGGGCCTCGGTGCGGGACATCGCTGGGAGGCGTTCAGGCAGGGGGGCACCGAGGGTGGGGGAAGCGTCCACGAGACCGTCTTCGTCCACGTTTGCCGTCTCACCGGGCCAGTCGCCCAGCAGGATGGCGGCGAACTCCCCGGGGTGGCGCTCGTGAATCTCGTTGATCTGGTCGGTGTTGGTGCCGCAGTCGGCCACCAGCAGGAGGCGCCGTCCCTGCGAGCCTCCGGTGTTCCGGCGGATCGCCAGCTCGGTCTCCAGGTAGGCGAGCGCGGAGTCGAGGTTGCCGGGGATGAACAGCGCGGTGCCGGTCTCGTCCAGCAGCTCGTCCTCCGACAACCCGAACAGGGCGGTGGAGTCGGGCCGAGGGATGATCACGAGCGTGGTCTCGCCGCACTCTTCGAGTGCGATGAGCGTGAGCACCCGAGCGGAGGCCGCGGCACCGGGTCCGGTCAGGCCGAGGACGGGAAGCGCGAACGGGTCGATGGTCGGGCGATAGGTGAAGTCCGTACCCGGATCGGCCGGTGACGGCGTAGGCACGAAGAAGGAGGAGTGGCCGACCGCGAGGATACGGCGGCGCAGCGGGTAACCGATGGCGGCCGCCGCCGGAAGGAGGAGCCCGAGCAACAACAGCGGCTGAAGCGAGGTCGTCTCCGCGGACTCCCTGACCAGGGTCTGCGTGGGCGTCGGTGATGGGGGAAGCGGGGTGGGAACGGGGGAGAGCGGCACCACGGGGCGTGGCAAGGTCCGCTTCGCTGTCTTGGGTGAGGCAGGAGGCGGAGGGATCCGGTTCACCTTCTTGGGAGGCCGCTTCTTGAGATGGCTCTCCAGATGGGCACGGTGGTGCTTCTCCCGCATCGCCCGCCACGCCTCACGGCATTCCCACCATGCCTGCCTGTCGCCTGTCCGGAGGGCGGTGCGGCACTCGGGCGGGATGGTTCTGGGCGGATGGGGGTGGCTTTCGGCGTTCGCGGGAACGGCCAGGCCGAACGAGGTGGCGCCGACCATGGCCACACAGCCCAGCAGCCCACATGCGCAGCGCACCAACTCGCCGATCGCGCCGGTGCGTCTCGGGTCTGCCAGCAAGCGGTTCATCTTCGCCCCGGGGGATCGAGGTGGTCAGCGTTCAGGTGGCCGATCATAGCCAGTCTGGCTACGGAGCGTTGACATTTGGTCACACTCATCTCATGTCGCGGCGCGCCGCGCCATCACCCTCGTCCCGCATCACCTTGGACGAGACTGATCAGGAGAGCCCCGCCGTTTACGGGTTCGCTCCCGCTCTCCCGGGTCAACTCCTCGCAGTGCTTGCGTGGGCTGTGCTGGTGACTCTGAGCAACGGGCACCGAGTCGCAACCGCTGGAGCGCTGACGTAACGCCCAAGGAGCCGGCGCATGTCGGCGTGTGAGCACGTGAGAATCTTGTGGCCTTGGCGGGATGCGAGGACGCTGCCGCTTGGTTCCTGCTCGCGGCTTGTTGTCGGCATGTGGCTGATCGCGCTGGAACAGGCGGTTGGCGGCGGGCGACGGGCGACGGCAGCTGTGGTGGGCGGTTGCGGCTTCGATGCGGTTGCGCCGACCGGGGTGTGTGCGGTGGCGGGTTTGGAGGGTTTGGTCGTTGAGGGTGGCTCTGCGTGATTGAAGGCTTGGGCGTGGGGCGGGGTTGAGAGCGGGTGCTTCTCGTGCTCAGCCACCCCGCTGTGGTGGTCACTTGGCGGCGGGCGAGGGCGGGCTGTGGTCGGCGGTCGCTGGATCGAAGTGACCAGGTGTGTGCGTGGCGGGGTTTGAAGGGTTGTTCGGTGAAGGTGGCTTCGTTGGTTGAAGGTGCGGGTGTGATGGCGTAGTTAAGAGCGGATGCCCTTCACGCTCAGCCATCCAGCCGCGGTGATTCCCTTGGCGCGTGGCCGGATGGTGCCTTCAGCGCTCGTCGTCGGATCGATGGCGCCGGACGTCCCCTACTTCTTCTCCATGGGGGACCTGCGGGGCGCTACGCATGGCCCGGTGGGGATCGTCACGATTGATCTCGCACTCGGTATCGGGCTGTTCGCCGCCTTCCACCTGGTGTGGAAGCGTCCCCTGGTCGCCCTGGCACCTGAGTGGGCGCGGCGGAGGCTCGCCGGACCCGCGGGCGGATTCCGACGTTCGATGATCCTCTGGGTCCCCCCATCGCTGCTGGCCGGAACGGTGACGCATGTCCTCTGGGACGCCTTCACGCATCGTTACCACGGGTTCGGCGAGTACATGCCTTGGCTCCCGACGACCTCGTTCGCGGGCTTGGAGACGTTCCGCTGGCTGCAGTACGGAAGCGGGCTCGGCGGCGTGGCGATCATCGCCTGGTGGTGCCGGCGCTGGATCCGGCGGGCGCCGACAACTCCGCAGAGGCAGGGGGCGGCGCATACGCCGTACACGGAGGCGGCCCGGTGGAGCGTGCCGAGGGGGAACGCGCTCGGATGGTGGGCATGCTTGATCGCCTCCGGCGCCGCTGGTGGGGTCATCGGCGCGCTCACCTTGATCAACCAGCCGGATCTTCCGCGGACGATCCACATGACCCTTGCCAGCGGGGTCATCGGCACGATCTGCGGGGGAATCATCACGCTGACGGTGTTCGGCTTTCTGCTTCTTCTGCGTGAGCGTCCTGGCCTGGCGGAGGGTGAGAATCCGATGTTGGTCGGCCCCGTGCCGGGGAGCGACATGGAAACCGGTCCTGACGGCCGGCGACCGGAGTGACCAGCTTGATCAAATAGCCGGATCTTCTGTGGAGCATCCGTTGGCCCTTGGTGGCGGGGGCGTTGGGACGGTCTGCGGGGGAATCGTGATGCTGGTGGTGTTGGAGCTTGCTGGTTCTTGTGTGTGAGCGTTGTGGGTTGGTGGTGAGTGGGAGCGTGGTGGTGGTTGGGGCTGTGGCGGGGAGTGATGTGGAGGGCGGGTTCAGGCGGTGGGCGAGCTGCGGGACGGCTGGAGTCCTTCTCGGGTGTGAGGCTTGTCGCTTGGGCGCGCTTCGGGCGACCTGGGGTTTTGCTGGTGGGCAGAGTTTCTCGCGCAGGTGGCTTTGGCGGTTGTAGGGAAGCGGCGGACAGGAGGTGAACGCACTAGGTAAGGTCCCTGTCACCCGCAGTTATTTCTGCAGTGCCATGCTCTGGCTCGCATACGGAGGGGTCGCTGCCGACGGGGGTGATGGGGTGCGGTGGGACTCGGTGGCGCTCACCCGGGAGCGGCCGTGCGGCGGAGGGCGTGCGGTCCCGTGGCCAACAGTCGGTAGTGGACGCTCTACGGCATCGGTGCCGTTTGGGTTCGCGGCCTCGGGGTCGGAGACGGCATGCAATCACGGTGAGATGAGAAAGGTGATGGCATGTGCCGACTGTTCGGTATGAGTACTGGCGGCCCCCGTGTCCAGGCGTCCCACTGGCTCATGGACGCGCCCCGCAGCCTGCGCGTGCAAAGCCACCGGATGCCGCACGGTGCCGGGCTCGGCTGGTTCTCGCTGGGGCATGAGCCGGTTCGCGACCGCGCGCCGCTCGCCGCGTTCGAGAGTCCCGACTTCGCCCTGCATGCCGGCAACGTGGTCTCCCATACGTTCGTGGCACACGTCCGGGATGCGTCCGTGGGCGGCCTGACCGTCCACAACTGCCACCCGTTCGTGATGAACGACCGGCTGTTCGCCCACAACGGGGTGGTGAAGGGACGGCAGGAGCTGCTGTCCTGGCTGACCGAGCTGGAATGCGCCCATGTGGCCGGGGAGACCGACTCCGAGGTGGTGTTCGCCTACCTCACCGCCGAGATCCGCAAGCGTGGTGACACCACGGAGGGGATCGTGGAGGCGGTGCGGCGCATCGGTGCCAGCCTGCCGGTGTTCTCCCTCAACCTGCTCCTGGCCGAGCCGGGACGGCTTTGGGCCCTGCGTTACCCGGCATCGAACGAGCTGTGGGTGCTGTCCCCTGACAAGGGCGGGATGAGTGGTCCGGGGGAGGGGGCGAACGGAAGGGCCGCGGTGCCCGCCGTGGTCGTCGCGAGTGAGCCGATGGACGACCACCCCGGCTGGCGGCTCCTGGACCCAGGGGAGCTGCTGGTCGTGGACGGGCTGGAGGAGACGTCGCTCTTCCCTTTCGGTCCTCTGCGGCACCCCCTGAGCCGCGCCGATCTGTCGTTGCGCGAGGCCGCATCCCAGGGGGTCGCGCCCACCCCGCACAAGCTCATCCCCGCGTCGCCGAGGCCGCCGCTCTCCCCGGTCCCGCTGCCGGAGGGGCAGGTGACCTTCACGTCCGGCAGGTCGATGGTCACCGATTCCTAGGCGATGGACGTGCCGGTACGTCGTCCGTGTGCAAGGGCGTCCCCAGCGCCCTTTCCCCTTGGGCGCAGAGCGCTTGCCGTAGGGGGATTGGTGTGTTCCGTGGCCAGTTGTGGCTGTCACCTGCGCAATCATCGGCTGCCGCCTTGGAACGAATTGGACAGGTAGGGACGTCATCTGGGTAGGGGGCGGCGAACGTATCTGAGGTGTGAACGTGTCCGGTACTGGAGCCTCGACAGGCGCTGGGGGGATCCCGGCCCTCCGGCCGGTGCGGTCACACGTGCTGTTTCGGCCGCCGTCCCCCGACGGTCGTCCCGGGGAGGGCTCGGGGGACGCTCCCAGGCCCGTCCTGGAGCGCGCTCCGAGGAGAGCCGGTTCCGAGGGACCGCCGTGGCCGGGAATGGTCACGGCGTTCCGGAGGTGCCGTCCCGGGAGGGCCACCGCAAGGGGCCGCCCAAGGTGGGCGTCCGACGAGATGTCGAGGGGGCGATGCGGTTAAGAAGGATGGCCCGCAGCCGGAAGTCCCGCCAGAGCGGCCCCGGGCGATCCCCGGTCCGCCCGTGGCAACCGTCCGGTAAAGCCCGGACGGGCCTCCGGCATGTGCCGGGACCAGGGCGAACGCGGAGCCGCGAACAGTGGTTCCGGTGGGAGCCGTGGGGGTGGAGCCGCGCGCCGCACAGGGCGGGGGTGATGGTCGCCCGCGAGCGGCAAGGGGGCGGAGTGTCGGGTAACGACACGCCGTTGGCCATGGAAAAGACCACCAGTGGCCGGTCTTGTGTCGTTTCGCGCGGCATTGCGGGCGGATTTTCGGGGATTGTGTACGTTGGGTAGATCAACAGTGCCGTGAGCTGCGGAAATGATCTCGTCGGCCCACCGTGGCCGGCCCGGTTCAGCTCGCGCATGGGAGTCAGGAGGTACTCGTGGCCCGCACTCTGGCGAGGGGCACTCGTGTGACCGGTGCCGAACGCACGCGGCTGGCGGCGGAGCTCGCCCCCCGGTACGCCGCAGGTGAAAGCATCCGGGACCTGGCCGCCGAGACCGGCCGGTCGTACGGATTCATCTACAACGTTCTCAAGGAAGCGGGCGTTCCGCTGCGCGGGCGAGGTGGCAACACCCGCCGGCGGAGGAGCTGACAAGGTGTGTTCCCCCCAGCTCCCAGGGGGAACGCGGTCGCCGCGCCGCGGTGGCGGTCAGGGAGGTCCCTGACGTCCCGCCACTTCGGAACGCGCGCTGAGGCTGGCCATGTCGGCCGCCGCGCGCCCGGCGGCCCAGCCCTCGTGGTTGGTGACCGAACGGGTGCGGCCCTGGATGAGGTTGGGGAACATCGCCGCGACGGCGTCGTCCACGGCCTGGTCGCGTGCGGCCAGGACGGGCAGCAGGGCGTCGCGTCCGGCGGTGTCGGCGGCCGCGCGGTCGGCCGCTTCGCGAAGCCGCTCGCCGATGCGGGCGGCGTAGGCGTTGAGGAACGCGTGACGGAACGAGCGGGTGCGTGACCTGCCCGCCGCGTCCCGGCGGGTGCCCGCGTGGACCATCGCGGTCGTTCCCTGGACCAGCAGCGAGGTGAACAGCATCTCGACCGCCGTGAGATCGGCGGGGAAGCCCAGAACCGTGGAGAAGCCGAGTTCCCGGTGCCAGACGGCCCGGCACCGGTTCGCGTCGGCGACCACGGTGAGCAGAGCCGCTTTGGGGCCGTCGTAAGGGTTCTCCACGGGTATGCGGCGGCCGGCTGGTTCCGAGCCGGTTCCCGATTCGGCGTCCAGCAGCGCATGGTCGATGCTGTGCCGCGCCATCAGTTCCTGGGCGCGGGCACTGAGCGCTTCGGCCTCCTCGGGGAATTCGGTCGACTCCGCCTTGGCCAGCAGCGCCCGGACCTTGCCGAGCATGCGTTCGTCCACCTGCCCCAGGGGCGGACGCCCGAGCGCCCGCACCCCCGCTCCCGTCGTCGCGTGCGCCGCGTTGGCGGTCCCGGGCCGCGGCCCGATCGGGACGAGCCGCGGCAGCGCGAGCAGCAGTTCGAGCAGTTCGAGGGCGCAGGTGATGACGTCGGTGCGTTCGCCGTGGCTGGGTCCGTCCAGGGGGTAGGGGCCGTGCCACCACACCTTGGCGCCGATGGCTGCGAGCTGGCCGCGCCAGTGGTCGTCCACGGTGGACGGGGGGTACGCGCGTATTTCCGAGGCGATGGCGTCCACGGCCAAGCGCTGATGCGGTGAGGCAAGGCAACGCGCGACGTAGCGTACGAGGTCCGCAGGCTGCCAGCCACGCTCCCAGGCGATCGTCACACCCCGTTCGAGGCGGGCCATGAGGGCGGGGCCGGTTCGCGGGTCGGCGGCCAGCGCGGCGATGCGGGACTCCAAGACCTCAGGCCACCGCTGCGCCGAACCCTCTGGATGCGCCGAACGAGCCGAACGCAGCCGCAGCGCTTCGGTCAGAAGGTCCTCGGGTTGGTGTGAAGTGGCTCTGTGGGGACGACGCGGCTCTTCAGGGGGAGGCGGGGCGCCGCGGGAAGGCGTGGAGCCGTTCCCATCGGGGAACGGCCTCTTTTTCCTCACGAAGCCTGTCCACCAAGGGGACTCCCCCACGACACCTCCGTTCCACGAGCCTTCCGGCATCCTGCCACGCCCCGTCCGGCGCGCGCGCCGCAAACGGGTCGGAGGACAGGGATCAGGTGGGCTCGCCCCCGTGGAGCTCCTCGACCACGACGCTCTGGTAGGCGCGGGAGGTGTCGGGGACGTAGGTCAGGCGGGCCAGCGCCTTTCCGTGCCCGTCGCGGATCTCGAAGTGGTAGCCCTCTTCGGACACCGCCCCGCCGACGTGCGCGACCGCCTGGTCATGGCGGAGCCTGCACATCGTGTCGACCTTCTCCAGCGCGACCTTGAGGCTGTGGGCGTCGCTGATGAGCCGGGCCGGCTCGCTCGTCTCCCAGATCTCGAACATGGGCCGCGTCCTGTCGACGATGGGGGTCGTAAGCGGGGTTTTCCGGATATGTGAGGTAGCTTGCGCCCGATCGCCGGGCGTTGCAATGAGGGCAGGTCTCGGATTGATCACTATTCGGAGTCGTCCGGGGTCGTAGCGTCACGGCATGCCAAGGGGCGGTCTCGGGGCCGTACGGGGCGGGTTCGTCTTCGGGTGAGTGGAGGTCGGGTGCGCTGGAACGGGCGTGGTCTGGCCTGTCGTCCGCGACCACGCTCGCGAGCGGAGCGGGAGGACCCGTACCCCGCCGTGTCCGTGGACGGCCGCTGGGTAACCTACGCTCAATTCGCCCTTCCGTCCAGGCGATGATCCGTTTCCCCTGGGGCGGCCGTGGGGGACGGCGGAGTGGCCTTCCCGGAGCGGGAAATGGGCCGGGATCGAGGAGTCCAAGGAATGGATCTGCGCCTCAACGGGCACGGCCTCGTCCTCCGCAGGTGGAGGGAGGACGACCTGCCCACGATGGTGGAGCTGTTCGACGACCCCGACATCGCCTACCGGACACCGCTGGCCTCGCCGTTCGACCTCGCCGCCGCCCGCGCCTATCTGGACAAGGCGCACCGGCTCTACATAGAGGGACAGCGCATTCAACTGGCCATTACCGAAGAGGGCGACGACCGTCCTTTGGGCGAGGTCCTCTTCAACCGCGCCGGCCGGACCATCGGTTACGGCATAGGCGCCGCGCACAGGAGACGACGGCTCGCCGTACGGGCCGTTCGGGTGCTGACCGACTACGCCCACCGGCGGCTGGGCCTCCCGCACGTCTACTTGGAGATCGAGCCGGACAACGACCCGAGCAAGGGCGTGGCACGAGCCGCCGGCTACCGCCCCACCGGTAGACCCCCACAACCCGTCACCGACAAGGGTCGCGTCTACACCCTCGAAACCTGGGTGCACGACGCCCCAGCCACTCCGTAAGCCACACGCCCGCTCTGCTCGGACGCCCATGCCTTCTCGGCGCCGATCCGGCTGCACGCTCTGTTGGGAGGCGCGGGTCGCCCTCAAGTCGTGGACGGACGCGGCTGTGTTGGTGGGTTCCCCTCCGGTCTGAGGTAAAGCGTTCCGAAAGCTGGTTACTTAGTGGAAATGGACGACTGCCAATCGTGAGTGGTTCGGCATCTCTTGGTAGTGATTTCCGTGCGTTCTGTGCTCGCCTCGCGGGATGGAACGAAGTTCTAGAAAAAGGTTGGAGACCGGAGTCGGCCGCGGGGAAGGAGCGTCCCGGGAGAGCGAGGGCGACGAAACGCCGCCGGTCATCGCGTGGTTTTTGGTGCGCCGGCAGGTTCGGGCGAGGGGTGGGCGGGGTACGAGGATGGCGCGATGAACGACTGTCTGCACGTGCATCGGCCCTTGCACATGCACGACATTCCTAGCAGGATTACCCCGGACCCCCGCACGTGAACTCCCCGGAGATCGCGATGAACGCACACTTGAGTGACAGCGACCGACAGGCGCTGCGGCTTGCCCACGACCTTCGCGAGGAGTTGCGGCAGGCACTGCCCAGGCAGGTCGTCGCCCCTTCGGTTTCCCCGTTCGTCGACCCTTCGGGACGTCCCAGCGTGCTGATGCGGATGGACGAGGCCACGGCGCGGGCCATGATGGCGCTGCTGATGTCGCAGCGCGCCGAGATCGGGCAGGCGCCGCCGGAGACGCGGCGCGGGGACGGCTCGCATGTGCCGCCGGCCACCGGTCAGGCGGTGCCTCCGCAGCAGCAGCCTCCCGCCCCGGACTTCTCCGGTTCGCCGCAGTTCGCGCCCGCCGCCGGCTACGCTCCGGCGACCGGCTACGCCCAGGCCCCCCAGGAGGGTCCTTCGGCGCTCCTGCCCACGGCGTTCCCCACCTACTGACGCCTCTTCGACCACCCGGACGTCGCCGCCGGGCAGCTCGGCGCGCCGTCGCGGCGCACCGACCGGCGGCCGAGCACCGGCCACGTCACCGGCATCGACGCCCGAACGCGTCTGAGGGCTTCGTACGGAGACGCCGGTCGCGCCGGCCGGACAGTGCTCCTAGGCCGTCCAGACGGCCTTGACCGCTTCGATGATCGAGGGGACCTGGTCGCGCCCGGCCCTGGCCGCCGCGGCGCGGAATCGCGGGTCCAGGGAGTTGCCGCCGAAGGCCGCGCGGGTCCTCCCGTCCGGAGTGATCAGCGCGACGCCGGCGCCGGTACGGCGGAGGGCGGCGACCTGGCGTCCGACGCCGGCGATGGGACCGAACCCGGCGGTGGTGGGCGCCAGCACCACGACGCCCCGGTGTCCCGCCGCCAGATCCACGTTCGCCGCCGAGCGCACACCTCCGTCGATGTAGCGGCGGCCGCCGATGGTCACCGGAGGCCACACGCCCGGGACGGCGCAGCTCGCCCCTACGGCGTCCACGAGGCTCGCGCCGGAGGCGCGGTCGAAGACGGTGAAGGCGCCGGTGGCCGCCTCCACCGCGGTGATCTTCAACGGACGCGGGGGCCAGTCGCGGACCGGGAGACGGGACTCGATCACGGCGCGGCGCTCCGCCTCGGGCACCGTGCGGGCCGCCAGCGCCATCCGCCCGATGCGCGCCCCCACCTGCCGGGGCGTCCGGGACGTCAGCGCGGCCAGCGCCCAGCGGGCCAGGACCGCACGGCTCACGCGGGCGAAGGGCTCGCCGTCGGGACTGGCGAGCTGCGCCTGGTAGCGGGCCTCGGGGTCGATGCCCGAGGCGACCTGGGCGCCGACGAGGGATCCGGCGGAGGTGCCGACCACCAGGTCCGCTTCGTACAGGTCCACCCCGGCCTCGGCGAGGCCGGAGATGACGCCCCATTCCCAGGCGATCCCGGTGATCCCGCCGCCGCCCAGGACGAGGGCCCGGCCGCCCGGAGCGGTGTGGTGCGCGTCCATCACTCGTACGGGTTCCTGGGCTTCTCGATCAGTTCGACGGAATGGCCCTGCAACTCGTGCAGGCCGCTGACCACCTTGCCTCCCGCGGGGGGACGCCAGACGCCCACGACCCGGACCCACGCGTCGGCGGGCGGGCGCTTCAGTCCGTGCACCACCACGGGGAACGGCACCGCGTCGCCCGCGCAGCAGGCCATCTTCAGCCGGGTGACCTGCCATCCGCCGCCGTTCTCCCGGGGCGTCACGAACCCGGTCAGTTGCACCGGCACGCCCTGGAGGGTCGTGGCCTGCCCGGTCTGCGCCTCGAACGAGCGGCCGATGAACTCGCCCATGGTCATCGGGACCGGCCGTCCCGTCCTGGGCAGCTCGCCGTAGCCGGAGGCGGGCGCCGGCGGCGGCTGCGCCTGGCGGCCGGTGTCGCGGGACGCGGTGAACGACCCGAGCGCGGGCGGCGCCACGACGAAGACCGCCACCACGGGCAGGCACATCAGCCAGGCCACCCGCGGGCCACGCCCCCCATGGTCATGCGACGAGTGGTCATGGGACCCGTGGCCGCCCGTCTCCGAAGGGGTGGCGCGCCATTCCCGGCGGAGGCCGGAGGCGCCCAGGGCGAGGAGGGCGGTGGCCGCGGCGATCAAGAACGGGCGGAAGCCAGGGCGGACGTAGTTGACGTACTCGCCGGTGGCCGTGATCCAGAACACGGCGGCGGAGATGGCGATCAGCAGCAGGTTCTGGCTCGCCTTCGTCACGGCAGGACCCCTCCGGCGACGGCGCTGACCGCCACGGCCAGCACGAAGGTCAGGGGGACGAACCGCACCGCGAACCGGCGGCCGAAGAAGCCGGTCTGCAGGGCGATCAGCTTGAGGTCCACCATCGGGCCGACGACCAGGAACGCCAGCTTCGCGGTGGGCGAGAACTGGCTGAGGCTCGCGGCGACGAACGCGTCCGCCTCCGAGCAGATCGACATGAGCACCGCCAGCACCGCGAGCACCAGGACCGACAGCCAGCCGATCCCGGCGACGCCGCCGACCCATGCGGAGGGGACGGCGACGTTGATCGTGGCCGCGGCGGCGCCGCCGACCACCAGGAAGCCGCCCGCGTGCATGATGTCGTGCCGCATCGCCTGCCGGAACGCGTCCCAGCGCGCGGCGGCCCCGGCTCCGGCGTGCGGGCGGGACGGGATCCTGATCCATTCGCCCCGGCCGAGCAGCAGCCACGCCCAGCCCGCCAGGACGGCCACGGCCAGCGAGGCGGCGAACCGTCCCAGCACCATCTCGGGCGAGTCGGGGAAGGCGACGGCGGTGGCGGTCAGCACGATCGGGTTGATCGCCGGGGCGGCCAGCAGGAAGGTCAGGGCGGCGGCCGGGGCCACGCCCCGCGCCATCAGGCCGCCGGCGACGGGTACCGAGGCGCACTCGCAGCCGGGGAGGACCGCTCCCATCGCGCCCGCGACGGGGACCGCGGCCCCGGGACGGCGGGGCAGCGCCCTGTTCCAGAACGCGGCCGGGACGAACGCCGTGATGGCGGCCGAGAGCGCCACGCCGAACACCAGGAACGGCAGCGCCTGCATGCAGATCGCCACGAAGATCGTCGTCCACGCGTCCAGGGCACGGGCGTCGATCAGCGGGGCCAGCCAGGTGCGGCCGGCGGCGAGGAGGGCGGCCAGCGCGGCGAAGCCCCAGGCGGCCTTGGTGCCGGGCGCCGCCGGAGGGGCACCCCACCCGTCCGGGGGGAACGGCTCGTCCTCCCAGTCGAAGCCGCCGGTGCCGGTGGCGGTGGTGCGAAGCGATCCGCGTGACGCTCCAGGCGCGGCCGTGGAGGGTCCGGAGGGATCGGTCATGCGCGTCATGGTGCCACAAGGCGGCGGCGGAGCAGGCGCCGAATCGGTCGGAAACCCTTGCCCATAAGGGGATCCGGCGACTTTACCGAGCCGTGGGGGAGGCATGGGGAAGGACGCGGAAGGGCACCGAGCCGCCCAAAAATTTTACCTTCCGAAAGGTACAGGAATGGGTGATATGGCCAAGATGGTGCAATCATGCGTATACTCGTCGCCAGGTCTTGGCCGGACCTTGACCTGGTAAGACGCAGAGCGTCGCGTGCCCGCCCGCCAGGCGGGATCCTTCTCGGCCAGCCGCGGCCACCCCCATGCATGGCCGCCTCCGGATGAGCCACAGAGCGCTCCCGGACGGTATCGCGGCGGCCTTGAGCCGTTTATATCCGCATGCAACGGAGGACCCGACTTCGGCCCTCCGGCGGACGTATATGGCTTGTCTCCCGCTGAATCAGTTCGCGTAACGAAACGCAACGAGGCGTTACGAGCGTGACCCGTATTCGGTCACGCGCCCTTGTGCGCGAACGCGTTCCGCCATGCGCGCATGCGCGGGCCTCCCTTTCGCGGGTTCCCTCCAACGCGGCGTTCTGCGCGTCCCGAGCTCGACGCTCGGAGCCGTTTCCCCAGCCCAGCGAGGCCGCGCCGACCGGCCCCGTCGCCCCCTCGTGACTCCGCCGATCCGGCGTGAAACGGCCGTCCTGACCGCCGAACAAAGGATTCTTCATGGAGAAGCGATCGATCAATATCCTCATGACGGGCGTCACCGTCACCTGCCTGGCAGGCATGCTGGCGGCCGGCGTGGCCTTCGCGAGCAGCGACGACGGCGTCCAGCAGATCACCCCGTCCAAGGAGCCGATCGCGGCCCGGCAGGACCTCGCCGGGCAGAAGGACCCCAAGGCCGTGAGCCTGCCGGAGGAGGCCGGCGCCACGGCCACCAAGAAGCTCACCCCCGAACCCACCACTGTGCCCACCTCCAAGCCCGCCAAGAAGCGCGCCCAGAAGGCGCTGCTCACCGGCACGACCACCGCGTCCTACTTCTGGGACGACGGCTCGGGCATCGCCGGTGACACGGGGGCGCCCGCCAGCGGCAAGCCCATGCAGAAGGGCATGTTCGCCAGCCCCAGCTGGCCCCTGCTGACCAAGGTCAAGGTGACCTACAACGGCCGTAGCGTCATCGGATTCGTGGGCGACCGCGGCCCCGGCGAGCCCTCGCACCGCGGCATCATGCTCGACCTGGACACCTACACCTTCCGTTACCTGCTCGACGGCAAGAAGCCGAAGAGCAACTACAACGCCGGTACGTCGCAAGGCCACCTGAAGGGCGTCAAGTACGAGGTCCTGGAGTGGGGCAGCGGCCCCGGCAAGAAGGGCAAGCCTCAGCCGTTCGGTTCCTGAGCGGCGAAGGCCGGATCCAACGGAACAACGACGCGAGAACGCCCCGATGGAGCGGACCATCGGGGCGTTCTCGCGTCCCCATGAGAGGCGCTCTCACCGCGAAGAACCGCTATGCGGACCCGTCCTGGGAGACCGCTCTCCAACACAACGCGCACACATAATCACAGTGCGTCGTGTTCCGGTTCGGTTACGGACGACCTCCACCGAATCTCACCGTTTCCTCCGCCGCGTCTAATGCCCTGAGGCCGTTCGCAAGCCTGGGAGGTGGCCGCCGATGCACCGGCGCGAGTGCCCGGTCTGCCGGAACCCGATCGGGGAGACCGATCCATCCTGCGCCACGTGCGGATTGCGGTTGGAGGGACCCCTCGCCGAGGACCTCCTGCGGATCCACGCAGAGTTCCTGGATACCGAGGCGGCGCTCAGGGACCTGGACGAGAGACGCCTGGAACTGGAGAAGCACCGCGACAGCCTGATCAGGCGGGGCTCGCTGATCGTGGCCCGCCTTCGCGGCGAGCAGGAGCACGGCTGGGCCGCCGCCCCCGTTCCGGCGGCGGCCCCCGCCGCGGCTGCCGTGCCGCTCCAGCCCACGCCCGCCGCGCCGCCCCAGCCCACCTCCGCCCCGGCTGCGCCTGCCGTGCCGTACCCGCCCGAGCCCGCCGAGCGCGGGCCGCGACGGGACCTTTCAGGGTTCGCGGTGCAGAACCTGCTGCTTCTCCTGGGCGGCCTTCTCCTGGGCATAGCGGCGATCGTGTTCACGGTGGTGAGCTGGGGCCACCTCAGCATCCGCGCCGCGATCCTGGCCACCGCCACCGTGGGCACGCTGGCCTTTCCCTGGCCGCTCGTACGGCGGCGGCTGCAATCCACGGCCGAGACGATCGCCTACATCGGCCTGGTGTTCATTCCCCTGACCGGCCTCGCCGTCGTCAACGCGGCTTCGGGCCAATCCAACGCGCCCGAGGAACTGTCCGTCCCGGGCTCGGGCAACAGCGGATGGTGGGTCGCCGCCGGGGCCTCGGCCGCCGTCGCCGTCCTGTGGGCGGGCTACGCGCGTGTGGCGCCTCTGCGGTTGCCCGCGCCCACGGCCGTCGCGATCGCCCAGGTGCCGTTGCCCCTCGCGGCCGTCGCCGCCGGTCCGACACCCACGGGGGTCGCGCTGGCGCTGGTGGCGACGGCGGGCCTCGACCTGCTGATCTGGCTGCGGGACGGATCCGCCTCGGAACGGGCCGTCGCCTCGGCCGCGGGCATCATGGCCGGCGTCGGTGGCGCGGGAACGGCGCTCGCCGCGTCCTTCATGGCGTCGTCACCGGCCGATGGCGTGCGGGCCTCCGGAGTGCTCGTCCTGGCCGCCCTCCTCTGCGCCGCCGGCGCCTGGCTCCTGAAGGACCACGTCGAACGCGGCCTGACCTCCGGGCTCTCCGCGACGTGCCTTGTGGCCGCCCTCGCCGCCCCGGCCGCCGAGGCGCTTCCCAGCGGGTGGGCGGTGGCGCCGTACACCGCGTCGGCATGCCTCGTGCTGGCAGGGACGCGAAGGGCGCCCGAACGCCTCCGCCTTGGCGCCACCCTCGCCTCCCTGGGCGCACTCGCCCTGACCGTCCTCCTGGCCGTGCCGGACGTCCTGCTGAGCGCCATCGTGCCCTTCACCCGTGCGGTGGACGCCTCGTTCTGGAACCAGGACGGCCCCGACGGCACGCTCGGCCTCGATCAGCCGGGGATCGGCTACGAGGCGGCGCCGCTCATCCTGGGGGCCGCGGCGATCGTCGTCCTGCTGCTGCCGCGACTGCTGACGCGGCCGGTGCCGGACGCGGCGACCCGCCCGGCCGGTCTCGCGCTGGCGACCGCGGCCGTGCTGGTCCTTCCGGCGGCGGCCGAGTCTCCCTACGCCGTGTCCCTCGCGGTGGTGCTCGCCCTCACGCTGGCCTTGCTCGCCCTCGCGACCTGGGTGAAGAGCAGGTCCCTCGCCATCGCCTCGACCTCGCTGGGCGCCTACCTCGCGGTTTTGGCGTTCATGTGGGCGGCTCAGGACGAGACGGCGTCCGTGGTGACGGCGAGCGTCATCATGGCGGCGTTCCTGGCGTACGCGTTCCCCGCGCGCACGGCCGTGGCGCAGTCGGCCATGGCGGCGGGGACGGTGCTCGGCACGACCGCGTTCCTGGTGGTCCTCTGGACCGTCCTCGGCTGGGACACCGAGTCGCTCGTGGCCGCGTGGCTGGGAGTACGGCTCGTCGCGATGCTGGTGGCGCTGCCCACCGGCGGACCTCCGGGCGTCCTCGCCCGCGCTGTCGTGGGTTCACGCCGCACGCTGCGCACGATCGTCCTCGGTGGCGCCTTCTCCGCGCTGCGTGTCGTGCCGCCCGGTGCCGCCCTGCGTGCGCGCCGCCCCGCACAGGCGATCGCCCTCGACATCTCCTCAGCGGTCATCACGACCGTTCTGATCGTGGTCCTGCTGAGCGACGCCGGGAGCGGCGATCCGGAGCGCTTGACGGTCCTGAGCCTGGTCCTGGCCGTCACCGCCGTGATGGCCGCCGTGTCGGCCTGGTCGCTGAAGCGGGTGGGGCTGCCCAGCGCCTTCTCGCTGGGGGAGTCCTACGTCTTCGCGGCGCTGGCGCCGCTGCCGCTGAGCGAGTCCTTCTTCCCCGCGCTGTTCGGCCCGTACGGCTGGGTGGTCGCAGGAGCGTGGGAAGGGGCACCGGAGAGCGCGCGTGCCGCGCTCGGACCCGACACCACCTGGACGGTCCAGCCCGCGCTCCTGCCCGTTCTGCTGATAGCCGGGGTCGCAGCCGTGTCCGCCGCCGCGGTGGACAAGGGACGATGGGCCGCGCTCGGCGTCGCCCAGGTGGTCATTCCGGTCGCGGTGGCCCCGATACCGCTCGCGGCGAACCTTCCCTACTGGGCCGCCCTCATCTTCCTGGTGGCCCTGACGACGGGCCTGGCGCTCTGGGCGGCGATGAACCGGACCGCCGCAGGAGGAGCGGCGCTGTGGACTGCCACCCTCGCGGTGTCCTGGTCGCTGGCCGACCGTACCGCCACCCTGGCCGTCCTGGCGGCGCTCGCCATCGCCTGCGTGGTGTGCGCGCTCCGTGGCGGGCGTTCCCCCGTCGCATCGGTGGCCTCGGGCGTCGCGACGCTGGCGTTGGGCGCGGAGGGAGCGGCCGCCGCGCTGGCAGGAGACCTGCCCGCGCGGCACGCGGCCTTGGTCGTCCTCGCCATCGCGGTGCTCGCCGTCCGGGCCGGCGCGCTCCTCGACAGGCAACCGGCCCGCGACACCACACCCGACGGTGACGGGACGGCCGGAACGCCGGACGAGACACGACCTCCCCGGCGGTTCCCCGGGTTCTCCTACGCGCTCGACATCGCCGCCTTGCTGCTGTGGTGCGCGGCCCTTGTGATGACCGGCGCCCATGCGGAGCAGATGACGCTCGTCATGTCGGTGGGCGCCCTCACGGCGGCCGTGGCGGCGGGTGGGCCGCGGATGGCGTCCGCCCGTCCGCTCGTGCTCGCTTCGGCTTGGATCGTCCAGGCATTCGCCCTGCTGATGTGGCTGGACGCACTGGGCGAGGCGGCGCTGACGCCGTACACCTGGGTGCCCGAGACCTGGTCCAGGCAGGCCGCCCCCGACCTGACGACGAGTCCCCTGGCCGCGGCCGTGGTGGGAGGGATCACCGCGCTGATGGCGATCGCGAGCGCTCGCGTCCTGGACGGGCCGCGCGGCGCCTACCGTGCCGCCGTCATCGGGGTGCCGCTCGCCCTGCTGGTGCTTCCGGCGACCGCCGGCCTTCCCTACTGGGCGGGCCTGGCCCTGGTGTGCGGCCTGGTGACGGCGCTCGCCATCCGGGCGACGCTGGCTCGTACCGCGGACGCCGCCGCGGCCGTCATGGCGTTCGGCCTGGCCACGCTCGCCCTCGCCTGGTCGTCCCCCCTGGAACCGGCCACGCTCGCAGTGACGGGCGGGCTCGCCGTACTGGCGGCGGGATGCGCGTTGCTGGCTCGCGACACCGTGATGCGCTGCGGTTCCTCGGCGGTGGCCGTCCTCGCCTCGGGCGGGCTGGTCGCCGCCGCGTGCCTGGCCGCCGGTCTGAGCGTCGGGGCCGCCGGTCTGGCGGTGCTCGCGGTCGCCGCCCCGGCCGCGCTCGGGGCGTGGGAGATCGGCCATCGCCGCCCCGAAGCGGGGGTCTCCGTCGAGCTCGCCGGGTACGCGGTGGCCGTGGCGGGCCTGGCCATGTGCTTCGTGAGCGTCCTGTACGCGACCATCGCGCTCACCTGCGCGGGCGTGCTGGCGCTGGCGATCGCGATCCGTCCCGATCGCCGCCAGGCCCTGGTGGCGGCCGCGGTGCTCCTCCACCTCGCGCTATGGCTGCGCCTGGCCGACGCGGGGGTCGCCGCTCCCGAGGCGTACACGGTGTCGGTCAGCGTGCTGGGTCTCCTGGGCGGGTGGTGGCTGCGGCAGCGCGACCACGCCCTGTCCTCCTGGGCGGCGTACGCCCCGGCCCTCGCGCTCACGCTGCTGCCCAGCCTCGCCGTGGCCTGGAGCGACGACGGCCTCACGCGGCCCCTGCTCCTCGGCCTCGCCGCGTTCGCCTGCACGTTCGCGGGCGCGTGGACACGCCTCCAGGCCCCGCTGCTGCTCGGCGGGACGGTGCTGGTGGTGAACGCGGCGCACGAGCTGTACCCGGCACTGGCCGACCTGGTGGGGAACGGGCCCCGCTGGCTTCCCATCGCGTTGACCGGCGCCGCGCTCCTGTTCATGGGCGCGACCTACGAGCACCGCCTTCGGGACCTGCGCCGCGTGCGCGCCTCCATCGCGAAGATGGGCTAGCCGAAGGGACGGATGAGGTCGTGCCCCGCGGGGCCGGGTAGACGGCTCGATCCTGGGTCGCTTCCCAGGTAAGGGCGTTACCCTCTGCCCAGTCCCCGCGGGACACTTCCATGCTGACATGCGATCCGCTCCGCGTAACCGTCAGGCCGCGTCCTCGATACGCCAGGTGATGCCGTACGGGGCGAGGGCGTTCAAAAAGGCGGCGGGTGAGATGATGAATAATCCAGAAGCTCTCATGGATGCGTCATCGTCTCTGATCGTGGAGGTTCGGCGTATGGACGTGCTCTCCGACGTGATCGCGTCCGCCCGTACCGGGCGTCCCCACTCGTCCCGGACGGTCCGGCGGGCACCGTGGGGGTCGTGGTTCCACGCCTCCTCGGGCGCCGGGTTCCACGTGATGCTCGCCGGGACGGGCTGGCTGATCCCGGAGGAGGGCGACCCCGTCCCACTGGGTGTCGGCGACGTGGTGTTCGCGTCCAGGGGCGCCGCGCACGGGCTCGCCGACAGCCCCTCCACGCCGCTGCGGCCGGCCGCCCCTGTCGCCCTGGACCGGATCGCGCCCGCCGAAGACGACGGGGACGTGTCGGCCGTGATGCTCTGCGGCGCGTACCGGTTGGACGGCGCGCGCCCGCACCCGCTGCTCAAGGAACTGCCCGACATCATCCACCTGCCCGCCGGGCTGGGACGGCGGGCGCCGTTGCGCGCCGCCGTCGAGCTGCTGGGCGCGGAGATGGCGTCCCCCGGGCCGGGCAGTGACGCGCTCGTCCCGGCATTGCTCGACAGTCTGCTCCTCTACATCCTGCGCGCCTGGTACGAGGAGCACCCGGACCAGGGCTGGGCGCGGGTCCTCGGGGACCCCGCCGTCAACGCCGCCCTGCGCGCCCTCCACGACGACCCGGCGCGGCCCTGGACGGTGCGGGATCTGGGCAGGGAGGCGGGCCTGTCGAGGGCCGCGTTCGCGCGCCGGTTCACCGCGCTGGTGGGGCGCCCGCCCCTCGCCTACCTCACCTGGTGGCGTCTCACCCTCGCCGCCCGGCTGCTCTGCGAGGGGGACGCGCCGCTGGCCTCGATCGCCCAGAGGGTCGGGTATGCGTCGGAGTACGCCTTCGCCACCGCGTTCAAGCGGGAGTACGGCATCGCTCCCGGACGTTACCGCTCCACCCGCGGGCAGGGCCGGGCACCATCGCGTCAGGTCAGCTTGACGTCAGGGTGACCTGACGGCAGGATGGGGGCATGTCACCGGACGAACTGGACACCGTGCTGACCCTGCGCACCGCGGTCGCGCGCTACGAGGAACTGCGCGTCCGCGATCTGTTCGACGACGTCGAGGAGCCGCTGGGACGCGCCGAGGCGCTGGAGCTGATCGCGCTGGGCGAGGTGATCGCGCGCAAGGCCCGCTACGGGCGCCAGCTCGCCGTGCGCACCGCGCGTGAGGCGGGCGCCTCCTGGTCGCAGATCGGGCGCGCGATGGGCACCAGCAAGCAGACCGCCTGGGAGACCCACAACCGCTGGATCGAGCAGCAGCGGCGCCGCGAGGGCGACCCGGGCCATCTGGGCATGGGCGAGGACGCCATCGCCCGCGAGCGCCACCTGGCGGGCCCGGGGGAGTGAGTCACCCGGCGGCGATGAACGCCTCGGCGCGGCGGAACAGGCCGAGCGTGATGGCGTGCAGCAGGTCGCCGGTCTCCTTGGGCGCCTTGCCGGCGTGCGCCCGGGCGTTCGTGCCCTCCAGGACGATGCCGAGCTTGAAACAGGCCAGCACCGCGTACCAGGTGATGGCGTCCAGGTCGCGGCCCGCCGTCGCCTCCTCCAGCTCGGCGTAGGCGCTCACCAGCTCGTCGGGGCCGGGCAGGTCGCCCGCCTCGCCCAGCGGCCCCGCCAGCGGCCCGGCCAGCGCGGTCGCCGGGGACGTGCTCCCGCCGTCGTGCCCGGGCCAGGTGGCCAGCAGCCAGCCCAGGTCCACCAGCGGGTCGCCGATCGTGCACATCTCCCAGTCCACGATCGCGGCGATCCCCGGGCCGTCCACCGCGTACATCAGGTTGGCCAGGTGGTAGTCGCCGTGCATGATCCCCGGCCGCCAGGTCGTGGGGCGGTTGGCCTCCAGCCACCGCGCGACCTTGTCCACACCGGGGATCTCGTGCCCCTTGTAGCCCGGCATCGCCGCGTAGCCGTCCAGCTCCGACAGCCAGCGGCCGACCTGCCGTTCCAGGAACCCCTCGGGCTTGCCGAACCCGTCCAGCCCCACCGCCCGGTGGTCGACCGCGCCCAGGGCCGCCAGCGACCGGGCCGCGTTCAGGCCCATCGCGTGCCGTATCGCCGCGTCGGAGGCGTGCGGCTCGGGCAGCGTGACCGAGGCGTTGAAGCCCTCGACCGGCGCCATGAGATAGAACACCGCGCCGTGCATGACGTTCTCGTCCGGGCAGGCGGCAATGAGGCGCGGGGCGGGCACGCCGGTCCCCTCCAGCGCCGACAGCACCCGGGCCTCGCGGCGCAGCACGTCGTTGGTCCGGGCGCGCAGGTGCCGCGGGCCCCGGCGCAGCACGTACTCCCGGCCGCCGCGGCCGAACCTGACCAGGACGTTCTGGGTGCCGCCGCCGAGCACCTCGACGTCCTCGAACGGGCCCTCGGGCAGGCCGTGCTCGGCCATCCACCGGGCGAGCACGTCGAAGTCCACGAGCGCGCGCTCGATCCGCGCGGGCTGGTGTCCGGGCTGCTCCACGTCGGTTCTCCCTCACGGTGGTCCCTGTGCTGCGGAGGTTAACAGTCATGCGCTTGCATTAATCATTGCGGCAGGCGCATTATCAGGACGCGGACGACGACGCAGGGAGGCCGCCATGGCGTGGGACTTCGAGACCGACCCCGAATACCAGGAGCTTCTGGACTGGGCGGACGCCTTCGTCCGCGACGAGGTGGAACCCCTCGACCTGGTGCTCGGCGACCCGTACGACAAGGCCGACCCGAGCTTCCAGAAGCTGGTCAGGCCGTTGCAGCAGCGGGTCAAGGAGCGCGGGCTCTGGGCCTGCCACCTCGGCCCCGAGCTGGGCGGGCAGGGCTACGGCCAGGTCAGGCTCGCGCTGCTCAACGAGATCCTGGGCCGTTCCAGGTTCGCGCCCTCGGTGTTCGGCTGCCAGGCGCCCGACTCCGGCAACGCCGAGATCCTCGCCCATTTCGGCACCGAAGAACAGAAGAAGCTTTACCTCGCGCCGCTGCTGGACGGCGAGATCTCCTCCTCGTACTCGATGACCGAGCCGCACGGCGGCGCCGACCCGACGCTGTTCACCACCCGCGCGGAAAGGGACGGCGACGGCTGGGTCATCAACGGCGAGAAATGGTTCTCCTCCAACGCCAAGCACGCCACGTTCATCATCGTCATGGCCGTGACCAACCCGGACGTCAGCGCCTACGAGGGCATGTCGATGTTCATCGTCCCCGCCGGGACGCCCGGGCTGACCATCGTCCGCAACGTGGGCGTCGGCGGCGAGCGCGAAGGCTCGCACGGCTACCTGCGGTACGACAACGTCCGGGTGCCCGCAGGCAACCTCCTCGGCGAGGAGGGCGGCGCGTTCGCCATCGCCCAGACCCGCCTCGGCGGCGGCCGCATCCACCACGCCATGCGCACGATCGCCCAGGTCCGCAAGGCGTTCGACATGATGTGCGAGCGCGCGGTCTCGCGCACGACGCGGTTCGGGCCGCTGGCCAAGCTGCAGATGACCCAGGAGAAGATCGCCGACAGCTGGATCGAGATCGAGCAGTTCCGCCTGCTGGTCCTGCGCACCGCCTGGCTCATCGACAAGCACCAGGACTACCGCAAGGTCCGCAAGGACATCGCCGCGGTCAAGGCCGCCATGCCCAAGGTGTTCCACGACGTCGTCCAGCGGGCCATGCACCTGCACGGCGCGCTCGGCGTGTCGGGGGAGATGCCGTTCGCCGGGATGCTGCTGGGCGCCGAGGCGCTCGGCATCGCCGACGGCCCCACCGAGGTCCACAAGATCACGGTGGCGCGGCAGATCCTGCGCGACTACGAGCCGGTCGAGGGCCTGTGGCCCAGCGGCCACCTGCCCACCAGGCGGGCGGCGGCCCGCGAGCGCTACGCGGCCGCCCTGGAGCTCTCCCTAGGGAACGAGTGAGCGACCCCGCCCCCGCCCACGCGGCACCGTCCTCGACGCGGGAGCGGCTGCTGGACGCCGCCCAGCGCCTGTACGCCCGGCGCGGCCTGGACGCGGTCAGCCTCCGCGAGATCAACCAGGCCGCGGGGGCGCGCAACGCCACCGCCGTCCAGTACCACTTCGGCGGCCGGGCCGGGATCGTCCGCGCGATCTTCGCCAGGTACCTGCCGGACGTCGAGGCCCGCAGGCACGCCCTCCTGGACGCGTACGAGTCGTCCGAGTCGTCCGGGACGGACGCGTCCGGCGACAGGGTCAGGACGCTCGCCGGGGCGCTGGTCCGGCCGCTGGCCGCGCGGCTGGCCGACCCGGGCGGCCGGGAGTTCCTCCAAATCTGGGCGGCGGTCCTGGACCGTCCCGACCCCATCCTCCCGCCCGGGGACCTCGACGACCCGATCAGCAGCGTCCACCGGTGGCGTGCGCTGGTGCTCCCGCTGCTAGAGGAGGACGCGGTACGCCTGCACCGGCGCTTCACCGCGCTGCTGTACGCCTCGATCGAGCTGGGCCGACGCGCCCGGTCCGGCCCGCACACCGACGACCGGCTGTTCACCAGCTACCTGATCGACGTGGTCACCGCGATCCTGACCGCCCCCGTCTCGGACGAGACCCGCCGCCTCGCCGCCGAACGCGACGCCGCCAGGCGAGCGCCCACCCCGCCCGATCCCGGTCCCCGGTAAATGGGCGGAGACGCCCGGCTTTCCGGTGTTACGGTGCCGGTGCCGGCCGCGGGACTCCGGTGCGACTTCCGGAACCCGTTCTTCAAACGATGATTCGCTGCTCGCGCCCCCATTCCCCGGCCGGCACCCCATCAGACGTTCTCTCCACGGATGTGCGTGCGGTGCCGGATGAGCGAGACCCTGGCGGACCTGGTCGCCTGCGAGGACGTGCTGATGTTCGTCAACGCCGCCATCACCTCCACGGGACAGCGCGAGTTCCACGAAGGCGAGGGCGGCCAGCGCCTCTCCCTGGGCTTCCTGCACGACTACATGCTGGTCAACTACCGGGACCTGTACGCCTCGGCGCTCGCGCTGGACATCAACGACCACAACGCGGCGCTGATCGTCCGCAACCTGCTGGTGTCGGCCGCGGACGCCGGCGGCCCCGAACGCCGGCGCGCCGAGGGACGGCTGATCGCGGCGCGGCTGCGGAGGCTGCCGCCCCAGCGCGTCCTGCGGGTGTTCCGTGACCTGCGGCGGGCCGGGGTCAACAACCGCCGGACCCGCGCCATCCTGCGGGACTGGCTCGCCTCCCGCCCCGATCCCGCGTTCGACGCCGTCAAGTACCGCTCCGCCATCAAAGACGCGGTCCGCCAAGCCCACCTGAACCTCGGCGGAGAACTCGGGGCGTTCCTGTTCGACCCCCACGGCCAAGCCTCGTTCCGCACGCCGCTGTTCGAGACCTGGCGCCGCGCGCATTACGAGCACGCCGCGCTGTACGAACTCCCCTACACCGTGGCTGAGGGCTTCGCCGCCAAGCACGGCATCCCCCGCGAGGTGTTCCTGGAGCGCATCGAACCACGCATGACCCGTCTCGAACGGCTCCGCCTCCAAGAGAACGCCCGCGAACGCAAGGTGGCGGCGGTCGGCACCGACCTGTCCGCCATGCCGCTGACCCGGCTCGCCTCGTACGTCCTGTCGCTACCTCTGGACGACCGCGTCAAGCGCCGCGACGAACTCACCACGGCGTTGCGCGCCTCCGCGCGCCGCACCGCCGGGCCCGGCGCCGGCCAGTGGGGGCGTGTCGCGGCCGTGCTCGACGACAGCTTCTCCACCACCGGCTCCGGGCACAAGCGCCGCCGCCCCCTCGCGGTCGCGCTGGCCTGCCACTACCTGCTCCAGGCCCTCGCCACCCGCTACACGCCGCTGTGGACCTCGCGCCGCACGGACGAACTGCTGCTGTACCCGTTCGGCCCGACACCGCTGGGTGAGCGGATCCTGGACGCCCTGGACACCGGCCCCGAACGCCTGGTCATCGTCTCCGACGGCTTCGACAACGCCCCACCCGGCCTCGCCCGCGAGGTCCTCCAGGTCTGGCGCACCCGGCTCGACCCGCACCACCGCGTCTCGATCGCCCACCTCAACCCGGTGTACGACGCCGAGGACTTCGACGTGCGCAGGCTCGCGCCGGGCGTGCCGGCCGCCGGGATCCGGGACGCCGAAGACCTGCCCGCCCTCGTCGAACTGGCCCGCTTCGCCGAAGGCCGCGCCGGGATCGACGAGGTCCGGGCCTACCTCGGCGAACGCGTCGCCCGGTTCACCGAGGAGGACCGATGAACCCGCTGTCGTTCGAGGGTCTGCACACCCGGCCCGCGCAGGCATGGGGATCGATCCGCCTCGTCCCCCTCGTACGGGACGAACCCGTGCCCGGCCTGCGCCTGGACCGCCGCGTCTACCAGGACCCGTCCATCGTCGACATCGGCGACGGCACCGCCTACTGGTCCTATAACCCGCACGCGTTCGTGGCGACCTGGACACAAGCCTCCGAGCCCGCGGCCGCGTACGGCACCCGGCTGCTGGCCAAGGACGACGCGGGCACCAGCCCTCCGAGCATGCCCATCAAGGTACGGCGCCGGATGGCCCGCCGCGTCGCCAAGGACAGGCTGCGGTTCCTGCCGCTGCACCTGGCCGTCGAGGGCTACCTCTCGCTGCACTTCGGCGGCCCGGAGATCGCCTGGGAGGAATGGTCCCAGCGCGCCCTCGCCCACGGCCTGTCACCACGCTCCGAGGAGGCGTACCTCGGCCTGTACGTGCGCGGCCTCGAAGACGCCCTGGGCATCTTCGAGATCCATCCCGGCCAGTGCGGCGTCATGGTCTACGTCGCCGACGCCCTGGCCAGCGCCTTCGTCGTCCCCCACCCCGACGACTACAGGGCCCTGCACGCCACCCTCGTCGAAGACATGTACGGCGAACAGATGTACCAGTACGGCCTGCTCAACCTCCCCGCGGCCGACCTGCGCGCACGCATCGACGCCACGCAGGTCCGCACCCTGAAGGACCTGCGGGCCCAGGCGGAACGATGCCAGGCCGAATGGGCCGCCTTCCACGACGACATCATGGCGGGCCAGATCCTCGACACGGACGGCACGTACCAGACCGTCCAGCACCTCGGGCACTTCGAGCTCGGCCGATTCCTGCCGACGTTCCGCCTCCGCCAGGAAAACCACATCGGCGAAGCCATTACCGACGACCAAGGCAGGATCGCCTACCTCAAGTCGTTCCGCCTCTCCGACGCCCAGACGCGCCGCGGCCACCTCCTCACCCAACTGGCCGCCCACAACTGGAACATCGAGGACACGGCCGCCGCACTGGGCACCAACGCCGCCCGGCTAGGGCTGCGCATCGAACGCGCAGGCTTCGGCTTCCTCCTCCGCCAGGACGTGCTCGACCACTACCGCGCCCATGCCCGCAAAGGCACGTGACCGTCAGGCTTCCCGCAAGCCCTCGAACAGGTCCTCCTCACGATCAGGGACGGACACCCGCGACAGCTTGCGAGTGAACGTCTCCTGACCCAGCACCATCCGCCGCGCGTCCTCGGGCAAACGCAGAATGAAAATGTTCTCGCCCTGGCTCGCGTGCGCCTCCAGCGCCTTCCGCTTGCGCTCCACGAACGGCGACACGTCCACGACACTCGTGATCGCCTCGTCCGGGACGCCGATGTCCTCGGGAACGTCGAACGCCCCCACGTCCATGCCGGTGGTGCGCAGATACTCCATGAGCTGGACGATGCCCGAACGCGGAATCGCCGTGTAATACAACTTCTCCGGGATACCCGTCGACTCGGTCGCGGCCACCGCGACCCGGTGCGCCTGGATATGATCCGGATGCCCGTACCCGCCCGTCTCGTCGTACGTCACGACCACCTGCGGCCGGTACCGCTCCATCAACCCCGCCACCCGATGCGCCGCCGCCTCCACCGGAACGTTCGCGAACGCCTCAGGATGCTCATTGGTGTGCCACCCGGCCATCCCCGAATCCCGATAGCCCAGCAGCTCCACATGGTCAATGCCCAGCAGCCGCGCCGACTCCCGCAACTCCGCCAGCCGCAGCCGCGCGACCCCCTCGGCGTCATGCCCCTCATCAGTGGGCTTGAACCCGTTCGGGTCATCGCCGCCCTCGCCATTGGTGCACGTCACCAAGACCGTACGGATCCCCTCGGCGGCGCACCGCGCCAGCAGCCCACCGGTGCTCAGCACCTCGTCATCGGGATGCGCATGCACTGCCATCAGCGTGAGCTGGGACTTCATGCTCTCACTCTAGTCACTGTGGGGGGGCGGGTCATTGTGGGGGGGACGACCCCCCACACCCCCCGGTGCGGGGCCA